>CAXYKQ010000349.1:0-11473 GCA_964277835.1 uncultured Edaphocola sp.
TTAAACGGGAAACAGAAAATAAAGTTTTTTAAGGAAGTGTAGCTGTTCCCGGACGATACTTTTCCTTTGCATCTCGCGGGTTTACCTTAGTTTTGGCCACCCGCATGATTTTGGTGTATTAGAAAAGCAAATGATTACTATGACGATTTTATCTGCACACTTTTTAATGGCTTCCCCAACTACAATTACTACCTTAGTAGTACTTACGCTGCTTATTTTATTCCTCGCCTCTATAGCGGCAGGTGCAGAGCTGGGCTTTTTCAGTCTTAAAGTAAAAGATATCAATTACCTGAAAACAAAAGAAGACGCGAATTCCAGGATGATCATCGCATTGCTGGAAGAGCCTGAACTGCTGCTATCCACGCTGAGGGTAGCAAAGTACTCGCTTTCCATACTGGTTATCTTATTGACCACCTATCTCGCCGCCCTGATTGATCCGCTTACCGAGGTGAGCATGGTGCTGATTATGACGATGGCCGTTTTTATCTGCCTGTTTATCCTGTTACTCTTTATAGAAATCCTGCCGAAGGTTTATTCCAAGCATAATAATATAAGGATGACCTCTTTCGCCGCTCCGGCAGTCAATTTTCTTTATCTTTCTTTTAAAGGCTTCGGGCAGATGCTGGTGGATTCAGACGAATACAAAGATCAGAAAAGAAATAAAAAATTGCTGGAAATAGACAACCTGAAAGAACTGGAAAGCGTGATAGAAGCCAGTTTAGGACATGCGGCTTCAAAAGAAGAGGTAGATATATTCAAAGGCGTATTGAAGTTCGGAAGCATCAGTGTAAAACAAATTATGCAGCCGAGGCTTGACGTAAATGCGATCCGCGAAAGCTGGGAGGCTAAGAAAGTAAAAGATCGTATACTGGAAGCCGGTTATTCCCGTTTACCGGTTTACCGTAATAATATAGATGAAATAGTAGGGATGATCCATGCCCGCGACTTCCTGCCCTTCATGGATATTGATCAATTCGACTGGCATAACCTGATCCGCCCGGCCTATTATGTACACCAGCATAAACTGATCGATGATTTGCTGAATGATTTCAGGGATAACAGGATACACTTCGCCATAGTGGTCGATGAATTTGGAGGTACTTCAGGCATTGTAACGCTTGAAGATATTATGGAAGAGATTGTAGGCGACATTAAAGACGAGTTTGACGAAGACGAACATAATTTCCGAAAAATAAATGATCATGCTTATATTTTTGAAGGCCGTATGCTGATCAATGATATGTGCCGGATCATGAATATTCCTTTAGCTACCTTTTCTGAAGTGCGCGGGGATAGCGACTCTATCGCCGGCCTGGTACTGGAGATTGCCGGTAAGTTCCCTACCGTGAACGAGCAGGTAAGCTATGAGTCTTACGACTTCACCATTCTATCTGTAGATAAATTAAGGATAGAAAAAGTTAAAGTCGAATACAATATTTAATTATCATCAAGGGGTTAGTAGCCTTGCCTGTAGGTCACATCAGGCTGGAACAACAAGCCGTAAAAACTTCCGGCAGCTCTGTCTCTTTACTTTAAATAGGCGGCCTGCTTAAAGCAACCAGGCAATGCGGTGCCGGCTGCACTTAATATCAATGGGAAAAGGATGGACCTGGGTTTTACAGATGCCACTGATTTTGCCATTAGTTTAAGCTAACGGTATACGAGTCCGCTGTAAGTAAATAAGGCCGCCAAAGATTTATTTTTAAAAAATACTATGAAAGTTATAGGTTAGCTTTGCATAGCTTTTATCTAAGAAAAAAAGGCTGCTGAACAAAATGAAAAATGGTATTCTGGAACTGCATCCCGGGCTCGTATGGGGCTTTGCTATCGTAGTAATTATTATGCTGTTACTCGATTTAGGCGTTTTTAATAAGAAGAGCCATGTCGTGCGTTCAAAAGAGGCTATAGTCTGGTCCATGGTGTGGATCTCCCTGGCTATGGTTTTTTCCGGAGTGGTTTATTGGGTGTTTAACCAGGACGCCGGTGGTCATGCCCTGGCGGTAACTAAATTCTCCGAGTTCCAGGCTGCTTACTGGATCGAAAAAGCGCTGTCCATAGACAATCTTTTCGTGTTCATATTAGTCTTCAATTTCTTTAAAGTGCCCAGGGAATTGCATCATAAAGTCCTTTTCTGGGGAATTATCGGAGCCTTGCTATTCCGGGCTATTTTCATCTTTGCGGGAGTAGGGCTGATCAATATTACTTATATCAAAAGCAGTGTGGGCTGGCTGGGCAATGAAGACCCGATCAATATAGTACTTACACTATTCGGTTTATTCCTGGTGGTTGCCGGCATCAGGTCCTGGGGAGGGCACAAAGACGACGGGGAAAATTCAGATTACAGCAATACCCCGGGCGCCCGTTTTGTAAAAAGATTTTATAAAATAAGCGATAATTTTGACGGCGATAAATTTTTTACACTACAGAACGGTGTTAAAATGGCCACCCCTTTACTGGTCGTGGTTGCCGTTATTGAGTTCACGGATGTGATCTTCGCGGTAGATTCCATACCCGCCATTTTCGCAATTTCAAAAGATCCTTTTATCCTTTATACTTCTAATATTTTTGCTATCCTGGGTTTGAGATCACTTTATTTCCTGCTGGCGAATTTCATCCACATGTTCAGCAAATTACCTTACGGGTTATCGATCATCCTTACCTTCATCGGCCTCAAAATGATCGTTTCGCCCTGGTACCATGTACCTGCGCCGGTTTCTTTAGCTATTGTAGGGGGCATCCTGGTTATTTCGGTAATTTTATCTTTGATCTTCCCGGGTAAAAAAGAGGTTCATAATGCTTAACCATCTTTTCGTTTGCTCCGGAGCGCCGGTTTAAGCGCCGCTGTTCCTGATGCAAAAAAACGTACATTCGTGCTATAAATTGACTTTATGGCATTGAATTATATCTGGATCGCCTTTTTCCTGATCGGCTTTTTGGTGGCCTTGTATAAAATGACTTTTTTAGGACAGCTCGATATCTTTACCAATATGATGACGGCGCTGTTTGACAGTGCGGAGACGGGGTTTAAAATATCTATCGGGCTTACTGCAATGATGACGCTTTGGCTGGGCATTATGCGAGTAGGGGAGCAGGCAGGACTCATCCAGGCCTTTACCCGGCTGGTAAAGCCATTGTTCAAGACCTTGTTCAAAAATGTGCCTGATAACCATCCCGCGCATGGCAGTATTGCTATGAACTTTTCCGCCAATATGCTGGGGCTGGACAATGCCGCAACCCCTCTTGGCCTTAAAGCAATGGAAGATCTGCAAAGCTTAAATCCAAAAAAAGATACGGCTACAGATGCCCAGATCATGTTCCTGGTGCTGAATACCGTCGGTCTTTCTGTCATCCCTACTTCTATTATTGCCATCCGGCAGACCATGGCTGCCGAGCAGGGGATTACTAACTTTAATGGCGCCGATATTTTCCTTCCCCTCCTGGTCATAACTTATATCGGTATCATTGCCGGGATGATTATTGTGAGCATCAATCAAAAGATCAACCTCCTTAAGCTGCCAGTAATCATTTTCACGCTGGGGTTTGGCGCGGTAATTTACGGGCTCTGGAGATGGTTGAGTATGTTTTCCCCGCAAGTCATGAACCAATATATCGGTGCGATAGGCGCTACGATTATAATCCTGATTTTTGTAGGTTTTATAACAGCGGGTCTCGTAAAGAAGATCAATGTTTATGATAACTTTGTGGAAGGGGCAAAAGAGGGTTTCGGTACCGCTATCAAGATCATTCCTTTCCTGGTGGCGATGTTGGCAGCGATCAGCGTGTTCCGCACCTCCGGTTGTCTTGATTTTATATTAAAAGGAATAGAAGCGGTGGTAGCAGCGATGGGGTTCAACACAGAGTTTGTGCCTGCTTTGCCCGTAGCTTTGATGAAACCTTTGAGCGGTAGCGGGGCAAGAGGATTAATGGTGGATGTACTAAAACAACATGGCGTTAATTCTTTTGTGGGAAAAATAGCAGCGATCTTACAGGGTTCTACAGAAACGACCTTTTATGTATTGGCAGTTTATTTCGGTAGCGTTAATGTAAAAAACACCCGGAACGCCCTATATCTCGGGTTACTGGCGGATGCCGTTTGCGTTATTGTAGCGATCATCGTAGGCTATATGTTCTTTTATCAAAAATAAAACACTTTTAAATCAAACCTGTGACAATGAAAATCTTCCTGGCACAACAGAACTATATTATTGGCGATTTCGAACATAATAAACATAAAATCATTGCCGCGGTAAAGTCCGCAAAACAACAGGGCGGCGACCTGGTCGTTTTTCCCGAGCTGGCAGTATGTGGCTACCCACCCCGGGATTTCCTGGAATTTGAAGACTTTGTTGATGAATGTTTAAAGAGCGTCCTGGAAATCGCGCAGGAGGCTGATGGCATTGCCGTATTGGTAGGTGCGCCCAGCCGCAACCCGGACCACTTGGGTAAAAGCCTGTTTAACAGTGCGTATTTCCTGGCAGATAAAAAAATCATGCAGGTCATTCACAAAACCTTACTCCCCAACTATGACATCTTCGACGAATACCGGTATTTCGAACCGGCCTTTGACTGGAATGTCGTGGAATATAAAGGCTTGAGATTAGCCGTAACCGTTTGTGAAGACATTTGGGACATGGAAGAAGATCCGCTCTATCGTTTTTCTCCTATGGCAAAACTGAGCGAACAGGCCCCCGACCTGATGATCAATTTAAGTGCATCCCCATTCGATTATACCCATGCCGAGGACCGCTACTGGGCGGTTAGCCGCAATTGCCAGCTCTACCAGTTGCCTATGTTGTATTGTAATACCGTAGGTTCGCAGACAGAGATCGTATTCGACGGTGGATCTTTAGTGGCAGATGCGGCAGGCAATATCGTATATGAGGGCAAATATTTTGAAGAAGAATTAACCGCTTTTGAATTCGAAGAAGGAAGCTGGAACAAAGCTATAAAAGTACCGGCAGCAGATGTGCCACTCATCCCATTTTCCCCCGCGATATTCGATCCTGAGTTAAATATAGACCGCATTCATAAGGCTTTGGTGATGGGCATCCGGGAATATTTTACGAAAATGGGCTTCCGGAAGGCAATCGTAGCCAGCTCCGGAGGGATTGACAGCGCGCTCACACTCGCCCTGGCCTGCGAAGCTCTTGGAGCCGGTAATGTGCATGCCATACTCATGCCTTCCCAGTTCTCTACCGGCCACTCGGTTGATGACGCCGTTAAGTTGTCCGAAAACCTGAAGAACCGGTACGACATCATTCCTATCAAACCTATTTATGACGCTTTTGAGAGTAGCCTGCAACCTCTATTTGAAGGCCTTCCCTTTAGCGTTGCGGAAGAAAACATCCAATCCCGCACCAGGGGAAACCTGGTAATGGCGATCGCCAACAAATTCAATTACATCCTCCTCAATACCTCCAACAAGAGTGAATTGGCGACCGGTTATGGCACCTTGTATGGCGATATGGCGGGCGGACTTGCCGTATTGGGCGACGTTTATAAAATGCAGGTATTTGCCTTATGCCGCTATATCAACAGGAACGGTGAAGTCATACCCGAAAATATTATTACTAAACCCCCTTCCGCTGAATTAAGGCCCGATCAGAAAGACAGTGACAGTCTCCCGGAATACAATATCCTGGACGCAATTATCTATCAGTATGTAGAACTGAGAAAAAGCCCGCAAGACCTTATTGAAGCGGGTTTTGAAGCCGACCTGGTAAGACGGGTGATTGGTATGATCAACAGGAATGAATATAAGCGGAACCAGTTTTGTCCTATCATTCGCGTTTCACCAAAATCGTTTGGCTTGGGGCGCAGGATGCCGATCGTGGGTAAATACCTGAGCTAGCAGATAATGTTGCGGACCGATTAAAACCAGGAGAGGCTGACCTTTTGGACAGTTGCTCCTGGTTTTGCAATTTTATTCTTACCCCTACGCGTGAGGAAGTCTGAATACTCAATTCTACATACACTCATCTAACTGTTTAGACTGCGCCTTTCACTATAAAAATATGCAACAAATACTGTATTTTAAGCAATACGGGAATTCACGATTGTTTGAATTATCTTGAACTTCCACTATGTCCTTAAATATTATGAAGAGTTGCCAACTAAGTGTAATTGCTGTTATACTGCTACAATGTTGTAGCAGCATAACAGCAATCGCCCAAAAAAGCTTTACCACAAAAGGGATTAAGCCTTATATAATGCTTATTTACAGTATCAACAAAATGGGCGTTGAGAAAGAGCCTATTTTTGATATTCACGATCTGAATGGAGTAAATCAGAGTAAAGTTCCGTCAGGTGATAAAACAACTACAATTCCTGCAACTGTATCTGTAAACAATAATATAAATTTTGCAGCAGGAGTAGATTATGATATGTGGCTGCCGAAGAGATTCTTTTTTACCGTTGGAGCGGAGTTCAGAACCTTAAATAATGACGTCCGCTACGATTATGATTTTAATAGGTATATTAAAGGCGCTCAATTTGAAGCACCTTTCGATGATAATTTCAACTACAAGCAAAGGCTTAACCTGCTAAGTTTTGGCTTACATTTTGGTAAAAACTTTACCATCAGCAATAACGAATTTGAAGTTAGAGTTGGTGCATCTATACCTTTTAATCTTAATGAGATAGAAGATTATAAAAGTATTAGATTAGCTTATTTGGTTGAGCAAAATGGAAGCCGTTATTTATTGCCTTATACTTATCAGGAAGTACATGACTTTAATAGAGAGCGGAGTTTTATTTCTGAAAACCCAAGGCTACATATTTATTTAGGAACGAATAAAAAGCTTAATATTTTCTCCAAAAAACCAACCAATATTTCCTATGGATTGCAACTGAATTTTGTGGACGGGCAGGATAGACACCTAAGATTTTATTCTTCCTATGATTATTCAATGGATGGAAGTAATATTTACTATAAATCACAACGTACAACATTTTCCTACACCAAAGTGATGGAAATAGGATTGAAAGTTGGCCTAACCTTTTAAGCAGGTGATAAATAAATAGCAAAAAAGTATGGTGTCTTCAAAAGATATACTGCGCCGTTTTTGAAGACACCATACTTTTGTTTTGCCGGCACCTTGAGCTAATGGAAAAGAGCAGACGCGATGTAGCAGAGCCGGTGATCACTTTATAAGCCGGCCGACTTCGCGATTTTTCTTTATTTTTACACCTATAGCACATTAACCAGGCAATACAAAATTTACAATGGATATCAATAACAGGCCACCGGTCTATTACAGCGAGTATTTACAGTTAGACAAGATATTAGAAGCCCAGGAGCCCGAAAGTGCCAAAGAAGGCATCCGCGCAGATGACGAAATGCTTTTCATCATCATTCACCAGACCTACGAACTGTGGTTTAAGCAAATTTTGCATGAACTGAATATTGTAAGAGGTATTTTTAAACAACCGAATGTTTCCGACAATTCTGCAGATATCTTTAATGCCAACAGCCGCTTAAAAAGAATCATCAAGATCCTGGAGATCCTCGTGGCACAAATCTCTGTATTGGAAACCATGACTCCCCTGGACTTCCTGGATTTCAGGGATCTTCTGCGCCCGGCATCCGGTTTCCAGAGCATTCAGTTCAAGATACTAGAGGCACTGCTGGGACTGGAGTATGCCAACCGCTTCGGGCATGAATATTATCTGTCTCAATTGAATGAGAAAGATATCAAAAGGGTGAAAGACGCAGAAGCAGAAGTATCGCTGATGGTATTACTGAATGGCTGGCTGGAGCGTATGCCCTTCGCCAACCACGAAAAATACTGGGATAGCCAGGATTTCTGGCACCATTACCGCGCAGAATATGCAGCAGGCTTATCGCCCAATGAACAGGGCAATCTCGAAGTTTTCGATTCCCTTTTTATCAACAAAGAAAACTATCCTGAAGGCAGAAAACTAAGCCAGCTGGCAACCAAGAATGCCTTATTCATCATGCTTTACCGGGATTTACCATTGTTACACCTGCCGTTTGAACTGCTGGACAAGCTCCTCGAAATTGACGAGCAAATGTCTTTGTGGCGTTACCGTCATATCCACATGGTGCAAAGAGCAATCGGTAAGCGTGTAGGTACGGGAGGCAGTACGGGTGCGGCCTACCTTAAATCAGCGGCAGAAAGCCACATGATCTTTAAAGAAATCGCAGAACTGAACTCCTTTTTAATGCCAAGAAATAAACTTCCTAAGCTGCCCGGAGTATTAAGTAGAGATTTGAGTTTTGACAGGTAATGATTTTCGTTAATTTATTGTAATTTCAAGAGATTAAACGAGCTGACACGGCGCTAATAATTAATTTTAGTTTTTATTATTTTAAACAATCCACAACTAAACATGAACATCAACGATTTATTAAATAGCGAGTCCGGTCAGCAGATCGTTACCAATATTTCCCGCCAATTCGGGCTGGACCAGTCACAAGCTACCTCAGCCGTGCAGGCAGCTTTGCCTATGATCCTGGGTGGACTAGGCCGGAATGCGCAGAGCGAACAGGGGGCTGAGTCTTTAAATAATGCATTATCCCGGCACGATCCGTCTGTATTGGATAATGTACAGGGATTCTTTGGCAACGCTTCCTCCGTGCAGAGTGAGGGTTCCAAAATCCTGGGCCATATTTTCGGGGATAAAGTGAGCACGGTTGAAAATGGTGTCGCACAATCTTCAGGCATCAGCTTGGCTAAGATCGGCCCGATCATCGCGATGCTGGCGCCTTTGGTAATGAGCTACCTGAACAAACAAAAACAAAACAATAATGTGACCCAATCCGGAGGTCTGGGCGAACTGATCGGCGGTCTTGCCGGCTCTATGGGTGGTGGCAATACTTCCCAGGGCGGCGGCCTGATCGGTATGGTTACCGGCTTCCTGGATAAAGATAAGGATGGTAACGTAATTGACGATATCATGGGGATGTTCGGTAAGAAATAATCTCTGTAGAACAGCTAACAAGAAAGGTTTGCCCCCGGGCAAGCCTTTTTTATGGGTATATGGAACGTATTGTAAATTAAACACTATTTTCGCAGGGATTACCGACAGATTTAGAAATGCCACAAAACATGCAATGGGCCTCGCTTTATAGCGACCAAAGATCGACAGATACTGATAATACGACGTCAAGAGATGAATTAAGGACCTCCTTTATCAAGGATTATGACAGGATCATTTTCTCCTCGGCCTTCCGTCGCCTGCAAAATAAAACACAGGTATTCCCGCTGCCGGGACCGGCATTCGTACATAACCGGCTTACGCATAGTTTAGAGGTAGCCTCTGTAGGCAGAAGCCTGGGTACAGCTGTCGGCAGGATTATAGCAGAACAGTACGAACAGCAGCAGGGACAAGCCTTTGCGAGCTTTTACCGGCACGAGCTTTCCTCCGTGATCTCCTCGGCTTGCCTGGCACATGATATCGGTAACCCGCCTTTCGGCCATTCGGGTGAAGATGCGATCCGCAGCTATTTCACCTCCTTAGACAGTGCCACACAAAACATTTTTACCGGGGGTATGTCGGCCAATCAATGGGCGGATTTCACGCATTTTGAAGGGAATAGCAATGCTTTCCGGATCCTTACTCATCCTTTTGCGGAAGAAAGAACCGCTTACAATATTACCCAAACCACCCTGGCCAGCATCGTGAAGTACCCTTGCCGCTCTATAGATGGTTTCGATAAAAATGCAGGAGTTATCAGTAAAAAGAAGTCTGGCTTCTTTGACAGTGAATCCGGCACCTGGCAGGCAATAGCCAGGCAGTTGGGTCTCTTTAAACAGCCGGGTTTCGAAACGCAGGAAGTATATGTAAGACATCCTTTCGTTTACCTGACTGAGGCCGCAGACGATATCTGCTACCGGGTGATCGACATCGAAGACGCGCACCGCCTGGGGATACTGAGCTACAAGGAAGTGGAAGCACTGTTCCTGCCTTTCTTTGATGACGATAAGGAGTACCAGAACAGGGAAAGAATACAGGGCAACCTGGACGCACTTGTAGATCCTAACCAAAAAGTACAATATTTAAGGGCGGTCTGGATCAGCCGGATGGTAGGCTTGTGCACCAGGGCGTTTATCGCCCAGGAATCCGCTTTGCTCCAGGGTAGTCTGCAGGATTCTTTAATCGATGTATTACCGGAACCATATCTTCCTTTGTTGCAGGCAATAGATAAGCTTTCCTATGAGCGCATTTATCAACACCGGACGGTAGTCGAAATAGAAATTGCCGGCTTCCAGGTCATCGGCGATCTTTTAGATATTTTCATCCGGGCGCTGCTCGATCCGGGAACGGCGAGGTCCCGGAAAGTGTTGCAGCTGATACCGTTACAATTTGCGGGGAACGGGTGGAAAGAAAACAGCCTGTATCAGCGGGTACAGGCGGTTACAGATTTTATTTCAGGGATGACCGATATCTATGCGATTGATCTTTATAGAAAAATTACCGGTATCACAATAAAAGCATTCTAAATTACGCCACTTTTTTACTGCGTTTATACCACAGGTAGGCCACCGTTCCCATGAAACTTACCGGGATGGCCGCCAGGTACAGAATGCCGTAATTCAGGCTCTTGGCGGCATTATCGCCTAAGCTTGCAGCAGTTTTGGTACATACCGCACAACCCTGGGCCCAGATAGCCGTTGAAGAAGCTAAAAGGATAACCAGTAATACCAACAGACGCTTCATATCAATACAATTAATTAAAACAATACGGCAAAGTTAAAACATTTTACTTTTCCGGCTGGTAATACATTTTTGTCTGCGCAAACTTAAGTTCCCCGCTCTCATAGCTTACCCTGTAAATTTCATTAAAACTGCCATCGCCGGGGTCAAAGCCGATCACCGCACCGTATTTAACCGTGTCCATGGGTTTGATGATAGGTTTTACCAGGTTATTCTCATACCATTTCGGGAAAGTCTTTACCAGGTTCTCATCAAAAGCGCTGGCGACTATTTTGATATCGAAAGCCCCGTTGATCCTGGTAGAATCGTTAGGTCGGATCGTCACCTCGAATTTGCCATTGTTGAGTTTATCTTCCTCTATTGCTTTCGAATAGCGGGCCACCTCTGTACCGGGAGCAGCAACCGTCCATACCTTTAATTTAGGCAGATCATTTTTTACTGGTTTTGTTTCCTCTTCACAGGAACTCATGATGCCTGCTCCCGCAAGCACCAGGGCAGAGACAATAAAATAATTTTTCCACTTCATGCCTGCAAATATACTTAATGGGCCGAAGAATAGGATACCGGTAATAATTACCGGCTGTATTGCCCTGGTATTTTCTATTTTTGATCACTAAATACACTAAAATAAAAAGATATGCAGCTACCAAAGGCGCTCAAAAAGGGCGATACCATAGCAATTACCTGCCCTTCGGGCTATATAGACAAAGCCGTTGTGCTGGAAGCAAAACAGCAACTGGAAAACTGGGGCTTTAAAGTACTCGTGGGCGCAACGGTAGCCAAAAGCGACAAT
>CAXYKQ010000350.1:0-3152 GCA_964277835.1 uncultured Edaphocola sp.
TGACAGCGACTACCGCGGCGAGATCAAAGTAGCACTGGTCAATCTTTCCGGCGAGGCGCAAACGATCGAACATGGAGAGCGGATCGCGCAAATGGTGATCGCAAAGCATGAAACCGTCAGCTGGGCACTTACCGAAGTATTGGAGGAGACTGAGCGCGGCGCCGGCGGATTCGGACATACAGGCACAAAATAAAACCATCAGCCATGCAAAAAATAGCAGTTTTAACCTCAGGGGGCGATGCCCCGGGCATGAATGCCGCAGTCCGGGCTATCGTCCGCACTGCGCTGTACTACAAAATGGACATTTTCGGCATTCGCTATGGCTATAAAGGCCTGATCGACAACGAACTTTTCGAAATGAGTTCCCGGGATGTAGCCAACATTATCCAGCGGGGCGGCACGGTCCTGAAAACAGCCCGCAGCAAAGAATTCATGACGAAAGAAGGCCGTGCAAAAGCAGCTGCGCACCTAAAAGCCAACGGAATCGAGGGCCTGGTGATCATCGGCGGTGATGGCAGCTTCAAGGGGGCAGCGATCCTGGAGCAGGAACACGGTATCAAGGTCATGGGCGTGCCGGGAACGATAGATCGCGATATAGCGGGTACCGAATATACGATCGGCTTCGATACCGCGGTCAATACCGCAATGGAAGCTATAGATAAGATCCGAGATACGGCAGCTGCCCACGAAAGGCTATTTGTAATAGAGGTGATGGGCCGGGATGCCGGCTATATTGCGTTGAACAGCGGTATCGCTACCGGCGCGGAAGAAATACTAGTACCGGAGCGCATCACTAATGTAGAAAGAGTCGTGCAGTTGATCAATTACGATCAGAAACGCAAAAAGAATGTCCATATTATTGTCGTGGCCGAAGGGGATGGCTTCGGTGCACAGGCGCTTACCGATATCCTCGCTAAAAAATATCCCGAAATGGAAGTACGGCTGAGCGTGCTCGGCCACATGCAACGTGGCGGATCGCCCACCTATTATGACCGGGTTCAGGCCAGCAAAATGGGCTACCATGCGGTGTTAGGATTGCGCGAGGGCAAAACCGGCGTGATGGTGGGCTTGCAAAAAAACGAGATCGTTTTCGTAGATTTTGAAGAAGCCTGCAAAAAGCACCTGCAGATCAACCAGGAAATGCTGGATATGGTGAAGGTTTTGTCCCAATAAGTTTCCGGTAAAAAAATGAGCCATAGGCAAACAAATTTCCCGTCCTGAACTTGCCGGGACGTACTTGATAAAACTGAATTTCTGTCGCATTTCAACAAGCGATGGGACAGAAATTTCTTTTCATTTATTTTGCGCCTTATTCCTTTTAAATGGTTTCTTTTTCCATAGCCACAAAAGAAAAATCAGTAACCATATACTCCAAAACCCTATTACCTCTATCAAAATAAAAAATTTTTATTGGATTTTTTCTAAAGGCGCCAGCCTTTTTGTTTCAGACGAACTTTACACTCATCACAAAAATCTTGTTCTTCGTCGAGCGGGTTTCCACCCTCCGCATCGCGCATCAAACAGGTCTTTTCCGGGCAATGGTTCAACCCTTCGGTGTGACCGATTTCGTGGACTATAACTTTGTACAGTTGAGCAGCTCTATTCTTTTTATTGATCCTGAAGGAAGATACGACACAGGAATTACCCGGCCGGTAGCCCAGTCCCATCACGCCCCAATCCGCTACGTCACCTTTTGTCGTACTGATATCCTCATTTAAAACACCTACAATTATAGAATCCTTACCTACCCTTGTTTTTAGGTAGCGGATCAGGCTATCCGCCCGGTACCGGTTTTTGGGGGTATGATGAAAAGATTCAGGAATAGGAAGATTGTCCTTTAATATTACCTCCGCACCCAATACACTTATTTGGGCGACGATAGTCCGGGCCTCCTCTTTTGAAAAATCAGATAAGGGTTGTACAACAATGACCCTACGGCCGGCGGGCAGCTCAGTACAGGCAGACAAAACAATCAGGAACAAAAAAATGATCAGACGCAGGCGCATGCCTCTAAACTACTAAAAAGGATCTACATCAGCAAAGACCTGTAGGCCACTCATGCCTCTTTCTTTAGGGATCGACAAGATCAATAACCCGAGCTGGCTCTTTACCTGGCTGACATACGTATTATCGAGCGGCAACTTAAGCATTAGTTCAAACACGTATTGATTGCGCACCCTGGGTACTAAAGCCTCTGCCGGCCCCAGCACTTTAAGTTCAGGCAATACCACCAACAACTGTTCTGCAAACAAAAATGCCCCTTGCCCGGCCTTCGTCTGGTCTTTGTGTTTGAATACTATTTTTATCAATTTCGAGAAGGGCGGGTAAGTAAACTGTTGCCGGTAAGCCATCTCGAATTGAAAATAACTTTTGAGATCATGCTGGATGACATATTGTATAATGGGATGCGTCGCTTTATGGGTCTGGATCATCACCTTTCCTTTGCCATCCTGCCGCCCTGCCCTTCCGCTCACTTGCTCCATCATTTGAAAGGCGCGTTCATGTACCCGGAAATCCGGGAAACTCAGTAAATTATCTGCACTTAATATGCCCACTAAGGAAACATTCTCGAAATCCAGGCCTTTAACGACCATCTGGGTACCGACGAGTATATTAATTTTTCCGGAAGTAAAATCTTCCATCAACTGCACCTGCTTTCCTTTGGTGCGCATGCTGTCCCAATCCATGCGACCGATGCTGTAATGAGGAAAAATGCGTTGCAGGTCCTCTTCGATCTTTTCGGTCCCAAAAGTACGTGCGGAAATATTAGCATTACCGCATTGAGGACAATGTTTTATCGGCGCCGATTTCGAACCACAGTAATGACAGTGCAATTTATCCGTAGCTTTATGATAAGTCAGGGACACATCACAATTTTTACATTGTGGTACAAAACCGCAAGAGCCACATAAGAGAAACGGGGCATACCCTCTTTTATTCTGGAAAAGGATAACCTGCTTGCCTTCTTTAATCGTGTCCTGTATACCCGAAAGGAGGTCGAGGGTCAAGACCGGGGACAATGCACTCTGGGTATTTTTAGCATTTACGGGTATCATTTCGGGCAGAGAGACCCCATTGTGTCGTTGCTTTAAGGCCACAAAGCCATATTTTTTCTTTTGCACATTGTGCAGTGTTTCAATAGAAGGAGTGGC
>CAXYKQ010000351.1:0-8255 GCA_964277835.1 uncultured Edaphocola sp.
TAACGCTTCATAACCGGATTTGCCTAGCCAGTTTACAGGAATGCTGTAATTTAACATTACACTTTTCAGGCTCAACCAGCTCCCGGAAACGAAAAACCGGTCAGAATAGGCATTGCTGAAATTGCTGCCGATGGCGGGCACGGCGGCTCCTGTGTTAGACGGAGACCAGGCCCTGGTTACATCCTGGTGATAATTGGCACCTGATCCCCAGTTATCCGTGGCCATCGCGGCCTGGTAGGCCTGATCAAATACTTTAGCCCCCAGAGCATAAGTCCAGGCCATGCGGAAACTGAACTTCCCGGCGGAAACATTATTTACCCAGGAACCATATAAAAATGGCGCAGGACTACCGATCCTGATATAATCTTCTAATGATAAACTATTATAGTCTTTAGTGTTGCTTCCCCGGTAAGCAAATAAGGAAGACCCGTCATTAGCGTCTAATCCAGTCATTTTAGGCGCATAAAAACTATTCAGCTCGCCATCTCTAACCTGTATAACACCGGCGTTGATCATGAGCGTGTCGGAATAATTATCGTGCTGAACGGCTGTTTTCACATGGGTCATGTATAAACCGGTCTGCCACCTGATCCTGCTATTTTGTACCGGATAATATTCCAGAGATAATTCAAGCCCTTTGTTCATCACATCAAAACCTTCAAGCATATACTCTGAAGGCCAGCCCGGTATAGGCCTTACATTCAGATGAAGACTATTTTTTACCTGTCTTGCAAACAACACGGCTTTTGCAGATAGTCTTCCCACGTTAACATAGCTGCCTATACTAATATTTTTCTGCCTGGGTACATACTTGTATTCAAAAAACGACATATCCTCGGGCCGGGCACTCTTGTAAAAATATTGATACACCAAATTAAGGACACGCTCTGAGGAAGGATGAATAAAATTACTGGTCTGGGCAAAGTCTGCCCACAAACCCCATCGCTCCTTCCGACTATGCCAGGCAGCCTTAAAGGCGTAGTTAATATTACTGTTAAGAACCGGCTGTTGCGGCATCAGGTTGGCCAGGTTTCGATATCTGTTATGGGCATAATTGATCCTCGCCGTCACATCAAATCGATCGTTATAGTTGTAAACCCCCTTCCCATCGACTGTATGCAGTTGCGTCCAGCGATCGTAGCGGGTTTGTGTCCACGGCACTTGGGGAAAGGGTATGTTCGCCTCGCTTTCATAAGATGCATTGGCCCGCTGGCTGGACGCCTCATACATGTACTGCAATAGTCCGGACCATTGGTTTACTCCGGATTTATGATCAAAATGTATTTTCGGGTTGATGTTAATCTCCTCACTATGAGCACGGCTCACGATAAGTCCCGGAGCGAGCGGTAGGGTCGCTCCCCCGACAGCAATGCCACTATTATTGACCTCCGTTCTTTCCAGGGCATCCGCGGTATAAGCAGCCTGTAAACTGAACTTCAATTGTTTGCTTAACTGGTATTTAATATAGGGACTCAACCGGGTCATATAATTATCACTGGCTCTTTTATTCTGTAAAAACCAGGCTAATTTTTTTCCCCAGGGGGTAAACACACCGGAACCGGTATTGGGATCCCGGATAATATTTCCCTCATTATCTCTTTCATAAACCGGGTATACAGGGGCGGTGGTACGCATAAAATAAAACGGGTCCACGTTGCTGCTTCGATCCAGGAAATCAGCATCCCAGAACTGGCCGCCGGTATGAGCGAGATAAACGTTCATGCCTAAAGATAATTTCGAGCTGGCATTCCAGAAAGCATTAGCACTCAAATTAAGCCGGTCAAAGTCGTTATTACGGATATAACTATTTTCCTTAAGATAGCCTGCATTGATGCTTAGACCGGCATTTTTAAATCCTTTGGAAGCCGCCAGGTTATAGGCTTGCCTTAAGCCAATACGCTGTATTAATTCAACCGGCTTATCCTGGTAGCGCAAATGGGCAGTTGCGTTAAACTTACCTGATACCGGTTCTACTAATGCATTGTCAGGAACGTCAAATAAATTCCTTACATACTCATCGATTAAAGCATTACTGGCCAACTGGCCCGCCTCTTCCCAGTTTCCAATTGCCCGGTAGGACAGGGCTCTTAAGGATTGGTGACGCAGTTCGTAATACTGGCGCGGATCGGTAACCAGCTTATATTCCGGAATGGCCCTGCTATTGATTCCGAGGCTGACCTCCATGCTTATTTTCCAGGGGGCAGGAGCAGCAGGCGCCTTCCAGGTGGTTACCTCTATAATACCATCGGCTCCTAAATTCATAGGTGCATCTGCCATGCTCCCGCCAGTGTGTGTGGTAATACTTTGTATGCTGGCCGGATTAATCGCATTTAAAGAACCCCGGTAGGGAAGTCCGTCTACACTTATTAAAGGTTGTTGCTCAAAATGCCGGTTCGAATACCCTCGGATCGCAATTCCGGCATTGGCTCCGGGAGCACCCGATGCGGTGGTTTGTATACCGCTAGTGCCGACAGACAACATATTGGTGAAATTTGTTACCGTCGATAATTCCGTTAATTTTTTCTCCTTGTAACCGGGTGTACTTACCCCGGAAACTATTCTAACAGAGTCTGTAGCGTCTTGTGCCGCAGCAATCCAGCCGGAGCAGGCAAAAACAAAGCTAAGTGTAGTTGTTCTTTTTAGCATAAGTGTGGTTTAAAATGTAAAAGATGCAAAGTATATAGAGAACATTGTTTCCCTAAAACTTTGCATCTATTAATTGCAAATATGATTAAATTTCCGGATTATTTAAACTCGTACCCTATATCCTTGCGATAGTTCTGGTTATTAAAGCGGACCTGTTGTATGCTTTCATAAGATTGCGCTAAAGCATCCTGGATCGTGTCGCCGTAGGATGTCACCGCCAGTACACGTCCCCCGTTGGTCAATACCTGGTCTCCGTCCTGTCTGGTACCCGCATGAAAAACAATACTATCGGTTACTTTTTCTATACCACTGACGACATCTCCCTTAGCATAATCTCCCGGATAGCCGCCGGCCACCAACATCACGGTACAGGCCGCTTTGTCGCTATGCTGTACCTGTACTTTATCTAAAGATCGGTCGTCCAGGTGTTGAATCATTTCCAGCAGGTCGTTCTCGAGGCGTGGCATGACCACTTCCGTTTCCGGGTCGCCCATACGACAATTATATTCAATTACGTAAGGTTCCCCTTCTACATTGATCAGTCCGAAAAAGATAAAGCCCTGGTAAATAATTTGTTCTTGAGCCAAACCCTCTACGGTAGGTGTTACTACCTGGTCCATTACCTTGCTCATAAATTCACCCCGTGCAAACGGCACCGGGGATATCGCGCCCATGCCACCGGTATTCAGGCCTGTATCGCCTACACCGATACGTTTATAATCTTTGGCTTCGGGTAAGATGACGAAGTTTTTACCGTCCGTGAACGCAAATACAGAAAGTTCAATACCCGTCAGGAATTGCTCGATCACCACCCGGGCGCCGGCACTGCCGAACTGGTTGCCTTTGATCATATCGGTAAAAACCTGCTTTGCTTCTTCGATGTCCGAAGTGATGACCACACCTTTCCCGGCTGCTAAACCATCTGCTTTTAAAACAATCGGTGTGCTGTGCTGCTCCAGGTAAGCCAGGCCTTTTTCAAAATTAGTTGCGTCAAATGTTGCATAAGCTGCTGTCGGAATCTGGTGCCTTTGCATGAATTCTTTCGCAAAGTCCTTGCTGCCTTCCAGTTGTGCTCCTGCCCGGGATGGGCCTACGATCGTGATGTGTTTTAATGCATCATCGCTTTTAAAGAAATCATATATGCCGTTTACTAAAGGATCTTCCGAACCAGGGAAAAGTGTATCAATCTGCTGCTCCAGGCAAAATGCTTTGATCGCTTCAAAATCATTGATGCCCATAGCCACGTTTTGACCATATTGTGCGGTACCGGCATTTCCGGGAGCAATGTACAATGCTTCACATAATGGCGATTGTTTCATTTTCCAGGCCAGGGCGGATTCTCTTCCGCCAGAACCCAATAGTAAAATATTCATATATTCAATTAAAAAAATTTGCGGGACAAAAATAACCAAAAAATATTGCAGTATATAACCATAAATGGGCCAGAGGTAGCTGCTAATGAAAAAAGCAGCTTGGTTAAGCTGCTTGTTATCTCAATAATATTTACCTGCTAGAATTCGTTCACCCCGTTTACGGTAGTATACTTCATGGTATATTTCACGCCCGGGTTGATGTATTTATACACGCTGTGGCTCATCAGCGCCGCTTCATGGAAACCACAGAGGATCAGCTTCAGCTTATTGGTATAAGTATTGATATCGCCGATCGCCCAGATGCCGTCTACACCGGTAGAATAGTCATCGGTATTCACCACAATAGCGTTCTTTTCGATTGTTAAACCCCATTTTTCTATAGGGCCCAGTTTAGGGCTTAAGCCAAACAGCGGGATCAGGTGGTCGGTTTCAACCGTAGAAATTTCTTTAGTCTTGCTGTGCTCCATAGTAACGCTCTGTAAGTGCCCGTTCCCGGCTACAGAAGTTAAATTAGTGTTCAGCACCAGGTTGATCTTTTTCTTTTCGGCGAGCTCCATCACTTTTGATACCGAGTCGGGTGCTCCGCGGAAGCTCTCGCTGCGGTGGATCAGTGTAAGTTCTGAGGCCAGATCTGAAAGGAAGATCGTCCAGTCCAGGGCGGAGTCTCCGCCACCGGCCAGGACCACGCGTTGATTCCTGAATTTTTCCGGGTCGAGGATCATATAGTTCACCCCTTTGCCGTTTTCAAATTTTTCCAGGTCGGAAACAGCCGGTTTCCGGGGTTCGAAAACACCTAAACCGCCGGCAATTACTACCGCTTTTGCCTGGATTTGAGTCCCCATATTGGTGGTTAAAATGAAGTCGGCATGTCCTCTTCTTTCCAGTTCTTCCACGCGCTCTCCCAGGGTGAAAGTCGGGTTGAAGGGTTTCGCCTGCTCCATCAGGTTATCCACCAGCTCCTGGGCGCCTACTGAAGGAAAGCCAGGGATGTCATAAATCGGTTTTTTAGGATATATTTCGGACAATTGACCACCTACCTGTGGCAAATAATCTATTAAGTGGCAACGCATTTTAAGCAAGCCGGCTTCAAAGATGGCGAATAAGCCAACCGGTCCGGCACCTATGATTGCGATATCTGTCTGGATCATTTTATGTTGAATAATTTGGCGGCAAAATTAGTTTATTTTTAATGAAATACGTAGTCCCTATAACACAGCTCTTTATATTTACATAACTTTTACAAATTTTCCTTTTTTTGATGGTATTATTTCAGTAAATAAAATTAGCTTTGCATACTTCAAAAAATCAGGCCGGGAATCCAAAATATTTTGTCGCATTATCTAGTCTAAAATGACCAGTGAGTAATGAAATTTTTGAATGAAGGGTACAATACGCTAGAACAAAAAAAATGGGCTTATTTAACTTTTTAACACAGGAGATTGCCATCGACTTAGGTACTGCAAATACCTTGATTATCCATAACGACCAGGTCGTGGTAGACGAGCCATCGATCGTTGCCAAACAGCGCACTACGAACAAGATTGTAGCTGTCGGGAAAAAGGCGATGATGATGCATGAGAAGACGCATGAAGAGTTGAAAACAATCAGGCCCATGAAAGATGGTGTGATTGCAGACTTTGATGCTGCAGAAGGTATGTTGCGCGAGATGATTCGTATGGTGTACCCCAAAAAACCATTATTTCCACCAAGCTGGAGAATGGTCATCTGTATCCCATCCAGCATTACAGAAGTAGAAAAACGTGCCGTTCGCGACAGTGCCGAACAGGCGGGTGCGAAAGAAGTATATATGATTCACGAACCTATGGCTGCTGCTTTAGGTATCGGTATAGACGTAGAAGAACCGACGGGAAACATGATCATCGATATAGGTGGCGGTACCACGGGTATCTCCGTGATCTCTCTCGCAGGTATCGTTTGTGACCAGAGTATCCGTATTGCCGGTGATGAATTCACGGCAGACATCCTGGAAGCAATGCGCCGCTATCACAGCCTGAACATCGGTGAGCGTACTGCGGAGCAAATCAAAATCCACGTAGGTTCGGCCCTTAAAGACCTGGACAATCCACCGGATGATATCGCGGTTAACGGTCGTGACCTGGTAACCGGTATTCCCAAGCAGATCCAGGTTTCTTACCAGGAAATTGCGGAAGCTTTAGACAAATCTATCTTCAAAATTGAAGAAGCGATCCTTAAAGCATTAGAAAGTACCCCTCCGGAGCTGGCTTCAGATATTTACAAAAGAGGTTTGTACCTGACGGGAGGCGGTGCCTTATTGAGAGGCCTGGACAAGCGTATTGCCAATAAGATCAAATTACCGGTACATGTAGCAGAAGATCCGCTGCGTGCCGTGGTGAGAGGAACCGGTATGGCACTTAAAAATATTGACCGTTTTACGTTCTTAATGAAATAACTGAAGCAATTATTTGCTCCGGAATGGCTCTTTATTTTCCTGAAAAGATATAGGGCCATTTTTCTTTCTTAAAAATAATTAAATTCGCTGATACACTCCAATTTACCAAGTGGCAAAGATTATACAACTCATAAGAAAATATTGGAACATCATATTATTCCTGATGTTGGAGATCTTCTGTATCCGGTTGATTATTAGAAGTAATAGTGTACAGGGCGTAGATATGCTCAACTCCTCTAATGCGGTAGCGGGATTTTTCTACGAGAAACAGAACCAGGTCGTTTCCTTCTTCCAGATGGGCAGTGTGAATAAGGCATTGGTCGCAGAAAATACCCGTTTGAAGCAGGAACTGGACGGCTTAAAATACTTTGATACGCTCCAGGATGTCACTTCAAATGTGCCCCTCGTAGTGTTTGACACCATAAAAGTAAAGAACGATAGCGCAACCGTATCGGCTGCTGCAGATTCTATGCAAACGAAGCCAACTATTGTCCAGGATATAAGACCTTTTGGCAAACCCCGCATCGTTAAATATGCTTCTTATAAATATATCGCCGCCAAGGTGATTAACAACTCGGTGACCAGCGATCGGAATAATTACATTACCATTAATAAAGGCAGCGCTGACGGCATCCAGAAAGATATGGCTGTGGTTACTGCCAATGGCGTTGTGGGCAGAGTAGCACAGGTATCGAAGCATTACGCGGTGATTATTTCCGTATTGAGCTCGCGGCCTATCAGTTCACAGGTGGCCGGTGGCAATATTGGTGTAAGTAACTGGGGTGGAGATGCGCCTGACTATGTTACCATGTCGCAGGTAGATGTAAGAACTGCAGTAAGGAAAGGAGATACGGCTTATACAACGGGGTACTCTTACTTCCCGGAAAATATACCGGTAGGTATCGTTACAGCAGTAGATACCTATAAAGTAAACAATACACTGAATTTAAAACTTAAGCTTGCTAATAATTTCAGGAACCTGCATTACGTGTATGTGGTAGCCAGCCAGCTGGGCACCGAAAAGCAAACATTGGAAAAAGCTGTTTTGGATAAAGAGAAAGAAATGCAGCAAAAAGCTAAAAAACCTTAATCGGGCATAAGTATGAGTATATATTTAAGGAATTTTTTGAGGTACTTGTTCCTGGTAGGTATTCAAGTATTGCTACTGAACAAATTATCACTTCGCTGGTGGGCTAATCCCAGCGGCTTCCCTTCCTTTGTCCCTTTTATTTATCCCCTGTTCATTATGTTATTGCCGATATCAACACCGATCTGGTTTGTGTTACTATCGGGATTTACCGTCGGTTTGACCGTAGATATGTTCATGAATACCATGGGACTACATGCCGCCGCCTGTGTATTCATGGCCTTTTGCAGGATTGCCGTACTCAAAACGATCCTGCCTCGCAAAATCTATGAATACCGGAACCTGGCACCCTCAGTTAAATCTATGAGCTGGGTGCCCTTCCTTACTTATGCCGCGGTATTGCTATTATTACATCACCTGGCCTATTTTCTGCTGGAAATATGGAGCCTTAAAGCGCCGCTCTATTTTGCTTTGAAATTGTTTGCATCCCTGCTCACCAGCCTGGTGTTTGTTATATTATATGCCCTGCTTTTTTCCAGGTCGATCGATACCCAATACAACAACCTGGATTTAAAATAAACTTAATACGTCAAATCTTCTAATGCAGCGCGCAGTTCATTCAATGCATGCATATCTGCGGCTTTGCGGGCCACTTCGATCCCGGCTTCATACACTTCTATAGCCTCTTTATTATTATGGAGTGACTCCTGGAGTTTCG
>CAXYKQ010000352.1:0-6552 GCA_964277835.1 uncultured Edaphocola sp.
GTTTAGACCGCGCTTTCCTGGCCGTACTGAGCGAAGCTTATGAAGAAGAAGACCTGAGCACAGCCGAAAAGCAAGACAGCCGCTCGGTATTGAAATTATCCCCGAAGATCGCGCCGATCAAGCTGGCCGTATTGCCGTTGATGAAAAAAGATGGTTTGCCGGAAGTGGCTGCTGAGTTGATGGCCGAATGCCGCAAGCATTTTAAATGTTTCTATGAAGAGAAAGATGCGATCGGTAAACGTTACCGCAGGATGGATGCCATAGGCACGCCTTTCTGTGTGACCATCGATCACCAGAGCAAAGAAGACGGCACCGTTACCATTCGCCACCGCGACAGCATGGCCCAGGAGCGTGTACCCATGAGTGAGGTGGTAAACATTGTAAAAGCGGCAGTCAGCTACTAGGCTTGTTGCTGTAGCTATATTGATCCTATAAGGTTTTTAAAACCTTATAGGATTTTTTGTACCCGGATAGCTCGGCTGTTTGGTTTTGATAAACTTGTTTAAGCAGTTATAAATGCAGGTATCCATAAAATCATAGAAAGTCGCCTAGCATTTTTTACAGCTATTATTTATCTTGCCACGAAAATCAATCATACTATGGAAACCAATCTCATCATCAACGATAAAGAAGACGGTAAATTGATCCGTTTTAAAATAAATACGAATAAAAGATCCAGGCTGCTTTTCTTTTTTGGCGGGGCCGGGGCAATGTTGTGTGCGTTTGCTTTACTGCGCTCTATAGTGATGATAGATGAATTCCATCCCGGAATGATCTTAATCATTCTAATGCTTGTTGGCGCTTCGGTGTTCGGCTATCGATACTTTAATAAAGCGACAGAAACAGAGGAGATCTTTGTGGATAAAGAATGGCTGATCGTTGTTGAGAAAAGTGTTTTTCGCACCAAAAAGAAAGCTTTTAAGCTGGAGAAAATATCAAATTTTCATTTTATTGAAAATGAAAAATATACCCCGCATCCTTTAGGGGGTGGTTCCTGGGACCAGTTTGGATTGAATGCCCGGCAAAAAGAAATGGAGAAGCTCCACGAGGAAGGAAACTTTAGATTTGATTACGGGCTGTATTCAATAAAATTCGGGAAAGGGCAGGGCAGTTGGGTCTTTAATGAACTGGATGTATTTCTTTACGAATATACCGGGCGGGACCTGAGGTATAAAAAGAGTTCCGAACCTGAAATATAGGTTTTGCCGGGTTCAATAACAAAACATTAATCATATTCCTTTATATCGTTATGTCTTTCCGGTTTAATTTTATAGCGGCAATGTTGCTGAATAAAAACTAAAATAATGAAAAGCGTATCTTCCCTTTTAATGGCATTGATGCTGGTATTGAGCCTGAATGTAAATGCCCAACAAACAAAAACGGCTACTAAACCGGCAGATAAAAAAGAGGTCAAAGCCACTAATAATACAGGTTCAGCGACAAAAGGCCCGGTAAAGAAAGATGGTACGCCGGACAAACGTTATAAGTCCAATAAGAAATTGAAGAAAGACGGTACGCCGGATAAGCGCTACAATGTCAACAAATAATCAGCCGGATAAGCAGGCATATTTATTGTTTGAAATTGCGAATAAGTCATACGGACTTATTCGCGATTTTATTTTTAACAGTGCCCTATATAACAGGTGCCGGGAGGTTAAGCAGATTTCAGTAACTTAGGCTGGAAAAAAAGAGAAGCGATGCGTATTATATTAAAGTTGTTCTTGATGATATTAGGTTTGTTCAGTTTTATTGAAAGCTATGCGATTAAGCCCAAATCGGCTTACGAACAGAGCCCCGACCAGATGAATATAAACTATAAAACGAATAAGATCAAAGTGGATTCGGCGACCACCCTAAATTCCTGGCACCTGCAACCGGTGATCAATCGCAAGAATGTAACGGTTATTATTTCGAACGGCGATTATGGCAATATGGGTAATTTTATGCTGAACGGGGTTACACTTTATGACCTGGGATATGATGTGGTGATGTACGACTACCGGGGCTTCGGCGGCAGCAGTGCTTTCGCCACAGACACCAATTTCCTCTTCCACGAGGAATATGTAGCAGACCTGCGTGCTGTGCATAATTTTTATAAAAATCAAAATCCGGGTCGTCAGTATGTTTTAATGGGCTTATCTATGGGCACCATTATTACTACGATCTATATTGGAGCAGATAGCCTGGATCAGCAACTTTTCGTTTACGATGGTTTTGTCAACTCCATCGATCATGCGCTGGCGACCATCAACCGCTCGAAACATAAATCGTTGAGGGCCCCTATTGATGAGGTGCTTTACGATCAATACGTAGCGATGCTCCCTACGGGCAAAGGCCTCATCTTCAGCGGGAGCAGGGATAATATTTGTCGTTTAAAGGATTCGGTAAGGGAGTCGTTTGAAGTGGTGAATTATGAAGGAGGACATTTGCAGGCGCTCTATAAATTATCCGAAAACGGGATTACCGGGAGTTTGTACAATAAGTATATCGATGAGTTTATACGGAAAAATTGATAAAAGGATTTTCTTGTCCTGTTTGCCCCTCATCTGTATCCTGCTTAGCCGGGAAAATGTATGGGCACAAAAAGAACCAGTAGCTCTATCGCAACCGAAAACCTATTTACCGTCAATACGGTGCTTAACCGTTTTGGCATGGACTTCGGTTATACGGGGGCGGTACGTAGTGCCAAATGGAGAACGCGCATTAAGAAATAGCCGTAATATTGCAACATGAAAACGATAGAAATACAGGCAAAGGCATTCTTTGAATTAATCAAAAGCCGCGAGGTGTCCATGTGGTCCGTGTTCGGGGAAATGGTGAACCCGGAAGAAGAGCAACTGGTCATCTTTTTAGATGAGGAACTTAAGGAAATGGCGCATTATGTTCTGCCTAAAACTATTGAACAGGTAAAAGAAGACCAGAAAGTATTTGCGCAAAGCTTTAAAGAGAAGCTTCAGCCCGGATCGGAAGGGTAACATTTATTGTACTATATTTGCGTTAATAGTACACATAGATCTCATGCGTCCCGTTCAACATATCAAGCTCGCTGTAGATGCCGTAGTCTTTGGCTACCAGCAGCAGAAATTACATGTATTGCTCGTACAGCAAAAGTATGGGATCATGAAAGGCAAGTGGGTGCTGGTGGGCGGTTTTGTAAAAGACGATGAATCCCTCTCCGATGCGGTTAAGCGCGAGCTGGCAGAAGAGGCCGGCGTGAAAGTCGACTACATGGAACAATTGTACACCTTTGGGGACGATGTAGACCGTGACCCGCGATTTCGTGTGGTTTCCGTTGCCTACTTTTCTATAGTAAACCCGAAAGGGTTTAAGCTTAAGGCAGATTCCGATGCTTCCGACGCACAATGGTTCCCGGTCGATCAGTTACCCGATCTGGGCTACGATCACAAAATAATCCTGCAAACGGCGCAGCAACGATTAAGCGCTAAGTTAAGTTACCAGCCCATCGGGTTTGACCTCTTGCCCAAGGAGTTCGTATTTTCAGAACTCGAGCATTTATACAGCACCCTCCTGGATAAAAATATCGACCGGCGTAATTTCAGGAAGAAAATATTGAGCTTCGGTTTCATCGAGGAAACCGGTAAAATGCAAGTACCCGCTACCGGTCGCCCCGCTAAATTATTCCGTTTTAACAAGCAAAAATACCATCAGTTGGTGAAAGAAGGATTTCACTTTGATGTTAGCTTATTGTAAAAAATACACAAAGTATTTGGCGGTTTCATTTTATCATTTTAAGTTTGTGTATAAATTACACAAATAGAATGAATTTACTTAATCTTGATAGCCACTTTAATCCCGCGAAAGGAAATACAATAAACTTTGAAAAGTTCGTTTTCTCGGGCGGAGAACCCCATATAAAGATACAAGCGGATTTTGATGCAGAACAGCCTGTATTAATTACTACGCGTCTCCGAAGCTTTGAAGATATAGGTTTCCTGATGCTGGCTGTAGATGCATTGCGCAGGATGCAGGTAAAACAGATTGCTGTGTTTATTCCTTATTTCCCGGCAGCAAGGCAGGACCGTTTAATGGTGAAAGGAGAACCCTTATCGGTAAAAGTAAATGCGCAACTTGTGAACGCCATGGGTTTGGACCAGGTGTATATTTTTGATCCGCATTCGGAAGTCACACCGGCTTTACTGGATAATGTCGAAGTGATTTATAATTACGATTTTATCCGCCAGGTGATCGCGATGCAAAGCAAAGAAAACCTGGTATTGATCTCCCCCGACGGTGGGGCGTTAAAGAAGATCTATAAATTGTCGGAGCAGCTGGGAGGAGTACCGGTTATTGAGTGCAGTAAGGTAAGAGATGTGGCTACCGGGAAATTACAATCATTTACGGTTTACGCGGATGATCTGAAAGGTAAAAACGGCTTGATCGTAGATGATATCTGTGATGGGGGAGGTACTTTTATAGGTTTGGCGCAATCTCTCAGGGAAAAAGGCATTGAAAGCCTGGATATCGCGGTTAGCCATGGCATATTCAGTAAGGGAACGGGTATTTTGCTTCCTTATTTTGACAAGATTTATACTACTAATTCATTCAATGATTTGGATGCAGCAAGTGTGGTGCAGCTCCCATTGGATATCACAAAAATAATTAACCATGAAAAATAAAAGTGGCAGAACAGAAATTGCCAGGCAGAGTTTACAGATCATAGAGAAGGGCTATTTTACAACAGCAAACGGCGATACAGTCATCGTTAAAGATACAATAGCACAAAGTATCGCACAGAGCCGTACCTATACACCGGAAGCAATACAGGCACTGAAAGAGGGAGTATTGGCACAGGATAAAAACAATTTTGATACATTAATTGAAATATTGAATTGTTCTACCATTGAAGCCCTGCAAAGGTTGAAAGACAGTGCAAAGACCGGCATCCTGAATTTCGCTTCCGCGAAGAACCCCGGCGGTGGCTTCCTGGGCGGCGCTTCGGCCCAGGAAGAGTCACTGGCGAGATCTTCAAGCCTGTACGCAACCCTGTCTAAAGACAGAACTATGTATGATTTTAATCGCTCCCGCAGTACCTTACTTTACTCCGACTACCTGATCTACAGCCCGGAAACCATTTTCTGGTTTGATGATGAGGGCAATTACCTCCCTGAAATTTTGGTCGCCGATGTGATCACCTCGCCTGCGCCCAACCGGGGCGCGATCTTGCAAAATAACTGGAAAGATGAGTTAGCATTACTTCCCGGAGTGTTTAAAGAAAGAATAATGCAGGTGCTCTCCGTAGCGTATAAGCACAAGTGTGATACTTTGATCTTAGGCGCCTGGGGTTGCGGGGTATTCAGGAATGAACCTGCAGACGTCGCTGCCTATTTTGATGAAATGATCCGTACGCACTTTCATTCGGCTTTTAAACACATTGTATTTGCCGTCTATGACCGGTCGAAGGAGGGGGCTAATATACAAGCCTTTTCTTCTGTGTTGCAAAATAATAAAGTAATGAGGGATGAAAAGTGATAAAGAATTAAAAGGCATCAGCAAATATTTAAGTTATGTATTGCGGCATCACCCGGAATCCATAGACCTGGCGCTGGATGAGCAAGGCTGGGCGGATATCGACGCATTGTTAGTAAAATGCGCAGCTAAACATGTTTTATTTGACCGGGAAGACCTGTCGCAGCTAGTGGCGCAGAACGATAAGCAACGCTTTGCGATAGATAGGGCAAATAATAAGATCCGGGCCAACCAGGGCCACAGTATCAGGATAGATGCGGCCCTGGCCCCTGCAGCGCCGCCGGCAGTATTGTATCACGGTACCGCGAAGCGATTTATACCGGCTATCCTGGAGCAGGGACTACTGAAGCAAAACCGCTTGCACGTGCACCTCAGCCATGAAATGGCTACGGCACGGAATGTTGGCAGCAGGCATGGGATGCCGGTGGTCCTGGAGATAGACGCAGCGGCAATGCAAAGGGACGGTTTTATTTTTTATCTTTCCGAAAATAAGGTCTGGTTAACGGGTAGGGTGCCGGCGAAATACATCAGTTATGAGCAATAAATGGGTGATCGGGGATCTACATGGCGGTTTGAAAGGCCTGGAGCAATTATTGGAGCGAGCGCCGCTTAAGGAAGCAGATGAATTGATCTTCCTGGGTGATTATGTAGACGGCTGGAGCGATTCCGCAGCGATCGTCAGTAGATTGCTGGAATTGGAAAAACAATACACTTGTATTTTCATAAAAGGCAATCATGATGTTCGTTGTTACAACTGGCTAAAGAAAGGGGAAACCGATGACGTATGGCTGAAACATGGTGGTGCCGGGACGATTTACAGCTACGCACTGACGCCCCCTGCAATTAAGAAAGCGCACACTTTATTTTTGGAACGTTTACAGAACTATTATGTGGATGAAGATAATAACCTCTTTATCCATGCAGGTTTCACTACCAGCGACGGCCCGGAACAAGAGTTTACCGGTAAAAAGATCAACTGGGACCGGACTTTATGGGAAAATGCGATGAACCTGCATAGGAGTGTAGTGAGAGATGAACGGCTATTCCCCAGGAAATTGAAATTAT
>CAXYKQ010000353.1:0-7557 GCA_964277835.1 uncultured Edaphocola sp.
AGTTCCTGGTAACTGACGGCTGGTGGATTACCGGCCAGACGATCTTCGCGAATGGCGGTTATACCACAAGGTAATATCAATTTAAATGGCAAATAACTAAAATTTATTTGCCATTTAAATTTAACGCGTTTATTGTATAGTTAGATTGTTTTATTCCTTTCTTTCGTCCATTCAAATTTGTGCTGTTGCTTCCGGTTTTTTAATAAATGATAGCTGAAAATGCTTAAATAAATTAATACGGCTGTTGCATAGATATAAAAGTACATCAACGTAAAATTCTCATCCGCTACCTGGTCTTCTTTTAATAATGGTTCAATATGTATTATAACAACAAAGTTACCTGCCCTTTATTTAAGAAGGATTATAGGAACAATTGATTAATCCGGGTCTTTATCCACCAGGATATCAAACTTCAGCCCACTATTGCCTTCCCCTCTTCCTGAAAGCACTTTCCTTCCCAGCCAGGTGTATGTTTTACCATCGTACCATCTTGCGCGCTGGAAATGGGTACTCACCACAAAGCCCGAACGGCTGACTTCTTCTTCATTGATAAAGTAAGGTTGTGAGTTATTGCTATCCTCCAAACCAATACTTAATATGGATGTTCTGGGGCGGATAAACTCTCCATCCACGTATTCCCCATTGATATAGCGCCGCATGGTTGCTCTTTGCAGCATTACTTCTCTTAAATTAAATTGTAGCGGGTTTACTTTTTTAGGAATGAAAGGGATCCAGTGTTCAGGAACGGCATTGGAAAGTCTGAACCTGAAGCTGGCATCATTGCCAACGGTCCCGTTATCATCTTGTGGCGGATAAACCGATTGTAAATATTTCTGCAATTCATTATTAGCATTTTTCCCGTCCATACCCGACATGAGTTCGTTGGGCACTACTTCTTCCACGCCCCAAACCATATTGGCCATTTCATCCCTTAAGAAGAGTACCTTTTCTGTCGGACGCCCCTCCATCCTGTTTTTGATAGAAGGGATCATCAGTAATTTTCCAAAAGTATCTGTTTCACTAGCCCCATGAACGGTGAGATTATACATATCCCATTTATGCCATTGCTGGCTGCTGCCTTCACCGGCCCGTTTCACCAGGAATTGCCTGCCAAATACATCCGTGGTGACCAAAGAATCGATTTGCGTGATCGTATGATCTTTAACCCGGTGAGGAATAATAAACCAGTCGTTGCTGTAGATCAGGCCGAACTCCATCACCACCATTTTCACGATATCATGCTTTTGGGTCAGCATTTTAGACAGGTCATTGTTCTTATCTTCAAACTCCCACCAGCGCGCTTTAGGCATTCCTTTAAAAGTTATGGTTTGCGGGATATAGGATTGAACGGTTTGAGGTAAAATAGCCGCTGCATTATCTACATAATCTGAATTATCCGAGAGCTTAAAGTTATTGTCCCCGTGCAGGTCAAAGGAATACCAGTCGAGATTACCCCGGGTATATTTATCGGCCTGCAATACATGCTCGGGTGCATTTGCCGCAGTGCTTAAAGGGGCTGAAACGGCGCATTGATATTCCAGTTGCGTGTCTGACCAGGAGTTCTCTTCCGGACCCGCCGGTACGAGGTAAGTAGTTTCGACCCATTGCATAAATTGAGTAGCGACATTGGTCAGGTCGGGACTGCTTCCCGTAAATTCGTTCAGATCTCCACCCTCTGCAAGGAACCGATATAGCTTTACGCCATCTACAGCTCTTCCGGTTACCAGCGAACGAATACGCATAGCTTCGTTATTACTCCTCTTTTCAGCCTCGCCTGTCCCTAAGGCCTCTATGGCATAATATTTTCTTATCTCATAAAAAATGCCATTAGCTTCGACCGGAAAGGCTTTACGCAATAACTTAAGCAAAATATTACCCAATTCCAATTGCAGTCCAAGATCGTCATTCAAAGGCAATCGCTCCACTTTGGCTTCCAATGGCACCTCTTCATCAAATGCCTGTGCGCTATCATTGTTCCTGCCTTTAAACCGGTTTATTTTTACAGATTGGCTTACGATCCTGGCTTTGCTGATACTCCCGGCATCATCGCCTTTAAATTCACCAACCCTGATTTGTTGGGTAAGCATCCATAAAGCATCGTGGACCGAAGCATTCACGGTAGCCGAGAGGTTACGGGAGACCGAAATCGGCTCATACCGTACATAGGTGAGTATATCGGGACTGTTTATATCTATTCTTGGCATATAAATTTCTTTTTTTAAATAGAAGCAATATGATGAGCTGAAAGGGCAATGGCATTGCCATGAGTGGCTACCGGCATATTATTCAGGGGCAATATTTGTCCTAGAGCAGTACCGGATATCTGCTCATAGCTCAAGCCCCTGGCCTTGGCCAGTTCAAAGGTTTCATTCAGCATATCCACGATATCGTTCCATCTCCAGCTCCCCGTAATCTGCGGCGTCAGCCCGAGTATCAGGCATTGCGGCGCTTTTGCATTGGGTTGGTTATGGTGGAAGCTTATCCCTGTTGTTTCTTCCCTGTTGGGAATAATATCCGTCCATTCATCTATAACAATACCTGCCTGGCTTACATTTGATAGGGCATACCCGCTGTATAGGTCGGCGCCGATGGCAACCACGCCTTCTTTTAAATTAGCCGGGTCCGATACCGATAAGGCCATCCACCTGTCCTGGCCGGAGATGTCATAAGGGACCTGTACCGGCTTGATCGCCCTGCTGCCGATGTAATCCGGGTTTAAGGTTTGTACTACTAAATTCAGCAGTTCGTAGTTAGCCACCATTTCCCTTACTTTTGCCAGGCCGGCCAGCCATTGGTCAACCACAAGATCATTAGCATGATCCGCTAAAAGATCATTTGCATCTACCATAGTTGGTGCCAGGGCAGCTTCGTTGTAAAATTTGAATAAGGGAACAGGCGCAAAAGCGGCTCCGAATAGAGTTTTAAACCGCTGGGTTGCCTGGGTAATGTAAGCTTCCTGGTAATCTCCGGCACCCGGAAGTGTAGTACCTGCAGGTAATTCACTTTCTGTATATCTTTTCTGAGCTTCTGCTAAAGCGGCATTGGCCCAGGCGATCAGGATCGCTTCATCTTCCGCGGTTTCATCGTTTACAAATTCATAGATGGTCTGTTCTATATTGTAGAAGCTCAGGTTGAATAAAGCGTCTTTTAACCCGGCAAAAGAAAAATTATTCAAATGGTATTCCAGGTTGCTTATCGCAGCAGATAAATCCTGCCTTGCGGCATCGATGCGGTTTTCCAGCTCGGCTACATCATAGCTTTTTTCAACAGTACCGGCCTCCTGTGGCGTCATGTAGTCATGCGTGTTGATCGGCCTGCAGGCAGTTACCAGCTTGCGGGCATAGACCAGGATGGCATGGATCTCATTAAAAGAATATTTATCTTCGATAAGGGCGCCATAAATGACTTTCAGCTCAGCGGATTTGTCTAAGCCGTGCAAGGCCCTGTAATGTCGTTTTATTAACAGGGATAAAACCGAGTCATCATCTGCTAATGTTTCATTGACCATATACATCAGGTCAATAGCCTGGATGCCGAGGCTGCTTACGGTAACCGGAGTTGGATCGATCTGGTCCGCTACCTGTACCAGGCAGCAGATAATAGACGGGTCCGGTAGCAATTCGCTCAGCCAGCGGCCGATATTGGATTCTGCCAGGTACCTTGGCGTTTCTGCAATCGCATCCCAATTATTGCTCAAGGAAGATTGGGTATTAAAATGCAGGGTAAGCCTTTGCGGCACTTCGATGCCGGTCTTTATGGTGTTTATGACATCCGGTTCTGCGATGATGCTCCCTTTGGAGGCCGCCTGCATAATGGCGCCCCCTTTTACCGGGTTGCCTTGTACGATATGGAACATGCCTTCGCTCATGGCCAGGTCGCCAACAGCATCCATGATGTTCCAAATCCATTCTATCTGGTTCGCAGTAAAGTCGCGACCTACAAATATTCCACTATCATCTAAAAAATCGTCTTTAGTTAACTGTTTATATTGTTCTATCATTGTCACACCATTTACCACATTCCGGGCCTTGACGCTTTCCACCGTTAATGGAGTAGTTTCTATGATGGTATTAGTTTGCGAATACTTTCTTCGTAAGCTATAAATATTTTGTTGAGGATTTTCACTCTGAGCACCTGATTCCAACATCCTTCTTTCAAATTCATAACCCAGTAATACGCCTAGCTCCTGCCCGTTACGGATGCCTTCCATAATATCCAAAGCAGCACGTAAACGTTCAGAGGAAAGGTTGACCGAAAAAGGATCGCTCATCGTTGATTTAGCCCGGTCGTTGTACCCACTGCGTAGTACCGCCGCGGTAACCGCCTGGTTGATAGAGGGCGCATGGATAAAGCCCTTGTTACTGTCCACTTCATAAACCGTACCATTGTTGTGTGCGGGTGTGGCTACTGTATTTGTAGCGGCCGGCCTGATGTCGGTTACCCAGCCGTAAGCACCCAGGTAAATTCCTTTATAGCGCGTACTGCTGCCTTCTGTGATGCCCCTTATGGCATTCAATCGCTGGTTGACCAGCGACAATCTCCAGGTGTCCATACGGAAGGCCGAAGTATCTAATAGTTCTGCAGTAAGCAGGTTCAGCTCGCGCACACTGGCCTGGGCTACCTGCCTTAAAGAGGCCCGGGCATCCAGCCAGTTGGCGCCGGCTCCGTCGGGCTTTAATTCCCCGGAGGATAAGTAACCGGACACCTTTTCATAACCGCCATAGGGCATTTCCATAATTTGCAAGCGGCTCTGTCCAAAGGATAAATGGCCCATATCCCCCTCGGGGCTTTCATATTCTTTATCCTCAAAAATGTTAATGATCTCTTTTTCGCTTAAGGCGGCTGCAGGCAGTTCAAGGAGCTCTCCGGCGGCTTCAAAAGCCTCCAGCATCAGCGATTGGCGCGCAAACTGGTATAGGACATTTTTCGCTAAAGTATTGTTGACCTCCTCCTCTTTTAACTCAAACCGGTTAAAATCTTCATCCCTGAGCTCCTCAAAAGTCGCTTCGGACAAAATCTCCAGGAAATTAAGGTCTTTACCGATCTTTGGCAGCGGTTGGTCCAATGGTGCAGCAGCCGGGGCCACAAGGTCACTTTCTACGACTCTTTGCTGTTTATCCAGGTAATTGATATGTAAGGCGCGCAAATCTTTTAAGGCTACGGGCAGCTTAAGCGCCCCGTAAACGGCATTCATCTGCGCCACCTGCTCACTTAGCCAGTAGCGCGACAGCTCTTTGTTTTCCAGTGCGGCATATTCCAGGCTGTTCCAGATACTTCCGGCACCCATGCCTATGCGCTGCACATATTCGGTAGAAACCGCATGTTGCGACAGTATATTGGCATACTGCTGGGTAAGGCTCCCGGGACCCGATGTATTCATCGTGATCCCGGAAGCCGATTCCAGGACCGCCGTAAAATGTGTATTTAGAGCATTGCCGAAATTCCAGATATTGTGCAACAAGCCGGCATTAGAATCACCGCTCCAGTTCATCCTGGAAAAAACACTGGCAGGCAGGACGCCATAAGGTTGTGTCCCCGAACGTATCGAGGGTAATGCACCCCGCCCGCGGATGTAATCGGTAAAAAAGCTTCTTAATTGCCGGTTATTCTCAGACCGGCTACTGGTGAAAACCGGTAAGTGCTCATTAGCCGCGTAACCCAGGCTCACCTGGAACAATGCGCTATTCAGGCTCATGGCACTGGAAATATCGGAACCACCAGCCTGGAATATATGTTCCAGTGTTTCAAACTCAATCCCTAAAGCTTCACAAAGTAATTGCCCGTCCTTTTTATTGCGTTGCACATAGACCGGTGTAAACAAAGGTCCCTCCCGCTCTACCGAATGAGACACGAGGTTACCTTGCTCGTGGAACGTATATCCTGCAGCCTGTGTCGCCGTATTATTGGTGCTGGTACCTTGTTTCAACAGGGCAAAACCGTCTGTATAGTGATGATTATTGATGAGGGCTTCCAATCTTTCTTTCCCTCCGGCAGCATTAAGGCTGGCTTTTACCCCTACGACCAGGACCTTCTTGAATCCCCGGGTGTACTGGCTGTCGGTGATTTGTATTTTGATCCCCAGGCCTTTAGCGATCGCTGCGTTAAAATCGATCATCCACCTTACATCATCATTTGCCCTGAGGTCATTTTCCAGGCCGGAACTCCCGTCCGAATCAAAAGAAAGGTCATCCGTTTCCGGGTCGAGGCCCGGGTCAATACCCAACTTCAGTTCATCCGGTATCATTGCGGTTTGCCTGTTGATCACATTGCCGGCGCGGTCATAGGCATACACGACAAAGGCATCGGGCATCACATTGCTTAACGGCTGTTTCGTCCAGGCACTCGTTTTTGGAGTAAGTGCCGGGAAGTTACCCAGGCTGTCCGGTTGGGTCTGTAATACTACCCAGTCGGCCCTGGGAGCGCCATAACTGCGGGCGACCAGGTCCCAGGCATTTGTTTTCTCTACCTGTTCCGTTGCATTGGCCATTGTTTCCCAATATTGAGTTCCGGCAGTGATCTCATCTTCTGTCAATTCCGGCTCATGGGTATCTACGGCAATATCATCCGGGAAGATACGGACCCACAATTCCGGGCCATTTGCTTTAGCAAAAGCAGTTTCGACTCTTACCGGGAAAAAAAGTATGGGATAGCGGTCATTAAGGTTCTGGACCAGGTTATTAAAACCACCGTTGGTTTCGTAAAGCGAGCTCACTAAACCCGACTCCGTACTATTTGCTTTACTTATATTATCTAAACAGGCATGAATATTGCTCAAATGTTTATCTATGCTTGACTTCAGTGCTTCAATCGAAACCGGAGCTTTGTTACCGGACTGCATAGCCAGCCCGAGCAAAGCCTGCTTTTGTATCAAACCTTGCCTTTCAGCATAAAGGCTTTTATTCAGTTGTACTCTGTTTTGCCGGATCTCGCCGATCTCGCGGATCATATCCTCAAATTTTCTTTCCATACGGTAGTGTTTTATTCTTTTACAACTTTAAAAATTCCGGTTCCTTTTATCGTGTTAATGTTGATCCAGTATACCCCCGGGACCAGGTTTGCAAGACCAATCTCCAGGCTTTGCTGTCCGTTGGTTTTAATTAGGGATTGTTCCCTCCCCAAAACATCAGTGACCTTTAGCCATTGTATGGGCAAGTCGCCTTTGATGCTCAGTTTATTTTTTGCCGGGTTAGGATAAATTGTAAAATGTTTGCTGAGGTCAACATTATTAATGCTGTTGGGTGGTGTGACCGTAAGTACGGCAGCTTCAGAGGTATCTACACATACGCCCGAAGTTGAGATAGTTCTGTACGTTGCGCCATTATTGGCAGGACTGAGATTATTGATACTTAAGGTAGCAGTTTGCACGCCGGAATATTGGCCGCCGTTCGCTAAATTTTCCCAATCCGTAGCACCCATTATCTGCCACTGGTAGACAGCAGATGGGGAACTACTACCTGCGTTAAAGGTTGCAGTACTACCCTCTTCCTCGCTAACATCCTGGGGCTGCGTGGTAATACTGTTGGCACAACTGATGTATTTGGCAAGAATAGTGGAACC
>CAXYKQ010000354.1:0-6390 GCA_964277835.1 uncultured Edaphocola sp.
GTACCAATAAAATAATGAGTGTGCCTTATGCTATGTATGCCTTGAACGGAACACCTGGCCCGGCCGGTGCTACCGGCCCTGCAGGCCCGGAAGGTCCTGCCGGACCGCAAGGGCCCGTGGGTCCCGCAGGGCCTCAGGGACCGGGTGGAGCTACCGGTGCTACTGGTGCGCAGGGTCCTCAGGGTCCTGCGGGTGCAGCCAACATCAATGGTACCGCCAATACATTGGTAAAGTTCGGGACCGCAACAACAGGGGTGAACTCACAGTTGACGGATAATGGTACATCTGTAGGATTAAATGTTCCAACTTTATCTCCGAATATTAAATTACAGGTAAATGCCGGTGCTATTGGTAATGCCATAAGAGGTAACCTGGTGGGTACGCCCGCTACTTCTATCGCTACCGCCGGTGCTATTTACGGCGAATCAACAACGGGTATTGGCGTGATCGGGGTCAGCGAATCGCAGAACGGCGTTTACGGGTTGTCTACAGGCACCTTGGGCGGAACCGTAGGCGTAGCGAGCGGAACCGGTAATGGCATCTGGGGCGTGGCCACCGGCGCAGGTGTTGCCGGTTTCTTTGATGGCGGAACAGCCGGTCGCGGCATTATTGTGACCAATGGTTCTTCGGGCTTTGGTACCAGTACGCCCAAGGGCCGTCTTGTGGTCTCACAACCGGCAACTCCGGTTTCCGCTGTAGATACTTTCCCTGCTATCACTGCTTATTCCAGTACATCACAAGCCTGCCTTAAAGGAGGTGTTTTAGGTACCTACAATAACAGCAACTATGGAGTCGGGATGCAGGGTACCGGTTACAATGGGGTGAATAACCAGGATGCCAACACAATCTTTGGCGTGGGCAACCAGGACCTGGGGGTATACGGCTCTGCGAATACTGCAGGCGTAATGGGTGCTTCGGTGGGAGGTATCGGTGTAGTAGGCTACAATAAAAACGCTTCTTTTGCCGCAACTACCGGTATCGGTAATACGTACGGAATTTATGGAAATGCCCAGAACGTAGGTGGCGCCACCGCGCCTAATGTAAGATACGGTGTCTATGGATTTGCTTCAGGCGCTGCTACTAATTATGCCGGTTACTTCAGCGGTAACGTACAGATCACGGGAAGTATAGCCAAAGCTAGTGGTACGTTTAAAATCGATCATCCACAAGATCCGGAAAATAAATACTTATACCACAGCTTCGTAGAAAGCCCCGATATGATGAATGTTTACAACGGTAACATCACAACAGATGCCGGAGGCTATGCTACGGTGACTTTACCGGGTTATTTTGAATCTTTAAACAAAGATTTTCGTTACCAACTTACCGTGATTGGTAGTTTTGCCCAGGCAATGGTATCGGAAAAAGTAAAAGGCAACCAATTTAAAATCCAGACTAACCAGCCTAATGTAGAAGTAAGCTGGCAGGTGACCGGTATCCGCGATGATAAATACGCACAGGCACATCGTGTAGTAGCAGAAGTAGAAAAAGAACCAGAGTTTAAAGGTAAATACTTACATGCTGCGGAATGGGGGCAACCAGCCTCTAAGAGCATGGATAGTGTAACCCGCCCTAAAGAAAGAGGGGAAGATCGTAATGTCTCTGTAACTGAAACGAAACAAGGTACAGGTAAAAACGCTACAAAAGCTATAAAAGAGGCAGCCGGCGCTACCTTGAAATAATTGCATCATCGCCCGACAAAACCGGCACAGGAGTAGCTGCAATAAGATGTTGCAGTTACTTTTTTTTTATAAACTATCGTAAAGGTTAAATTTGCCCTGTTCCGCCAGGAATAAATACCTAAAGAATGTCGGTATTGGCTAAATTTGTTTCTTTTTGAACTATGGAAATAAGAACGGCAATTTTGATCAGTATCGGCGATGAGCTGCTGATCGGTCAGACTATAGATACCAACAGTGCCTGGATCGCGAAACAACTGAATCGTTTAGGCATACACATCGCTTTGAAACTAACGATCAGCGATACTAAAGAGGCAATAAAGACTGCCCTGGACCTTTCTATGCCACAGGCCGACCTCATCATCTGTACCGGCGGCCTCGGACCGACAAAAGACGATATCACCAAACTGACGCTGAACGATTATTTTGGCGGTACGTTAGTTCGGAACACCACGGTACACGACCATGTGGTTCGCTTCTTTGAAAAGCGTAACAGGCCTATGTTAGCGGTGAATGATATGCAGGCTGATGTGCCGGATAACTGCACTGTGCTGTTCAACAGAATGGGTACGGCCCCGGGTATGCTTTTTGAACGGCCGGGTACCTGGGTAGTTTCATTGCCCGGAGTCCCCAAAGAAATGCAGGTGATCATCGAAGAAGAATTATTGCCGCGCATTAAAGCCAATACGATCCGGGAGCAACAGATCATTTACAGATACCTGCTGCTTTTCGGAAGGGGGGAAAGCTTTGTGGCACAGGATATAGCAGACATTGAAAACGCTTTGCCGGAGCATATCCATTTGTCCTACTTACCTAATTACGGGGAGCTTAAATTGAGGCTCTCCGGCAGCGGTACAGATCATGCACTCTTGAATCGTGAAATGGACACTTACATCGCCCTGATCCGTAACCGGCTGGAAGATTATGTGGTTGCTGACGAAGACCTTAACCTGGAAGAGGCCCTGGTCAGGCAATTGAAAGAGCACCGACTGACCGTAAGTACTGCGGAAAGTTGCACCGGCGGGCTGATCGGCAGTAAGCTTACGGACGTTTCAGGAGCCAGTTCGGTCTATATAGGCAGTGTGATTGCTTATCATAACAGGATCAAAGAGACCGAATTAAACGTAAGTTATGAGATACTGAATACGGTAGGCGCGGTTAGTGAGGCAACGGTACTGGAAATGGCACAGAGCGTAAGAGCAAGAATGGGCACCGATATTGCCGTAGCGGTTTCGGGAATCCTGGGCCCGACAGGAGCCACTGCAGAAAAGCCGGTAGGCCTGGTCTATTTCGCAATAGATTCAATAAAAGGAAGCCAGGCCTTTGCTTTTAATTTTCCCTATGACCGACCGATTAACAAAGAAATGGCGGCCAAAACGGCTTTAAACCTCGTCCGCAAGGAAATGCAGCGCCTCGTTGCAAATGGTTAAGGCAAGCTGACTATAGGAAGCTACAAATACAAGCCGGAATTGTTTGTACATTTGCGCTATGAATCAAGTGATCCTGAACAAAGGAAAAGATAAAGCCGTAAGACAATTGCATCCCTGGGTATTTTCAGGCGCGATAAAAGCGAAGACCGGTGAGATCGAAAATGGAGCGCTAGTGGAGGTACTCAACGTAGATGGCGATAGGCTCGCCCTGGGCGTGTACAATAAGCAGTCTCGGGTTGCGGTACGCCTGTTGGAGTGGGGCGGGGAAGCTAGTATAGAGGAGCAATGGTGGCGCGATAAGGTGCGCGCGGCTATCGAAAACCGGAAACACTTACTGACGGAAAACAACAATACTTTACGCCTCATCTTTGCTGAAGCAGACTTCCTGCCCGGGCTGATAGCGGATAAATATGCCGATTTTATTTCCATACAGGTCCACTCCGCTGCTATAGAAAAGGTAAAAGATATTATCGTTGCGGAAATGGTAGCCTGCCTGCAACCCAGGGGCATTTACGAGCGTAGCGATCTGCGCTCCCGCGAATTTGAAGGTTTGCCGGATGCTAATGGCTTGATATATGGTACAATGCCCCCTGAATTTGTTGACATTGTCGAAAATGGGATCCATTACCAGGTCAATATCGTGGACGGCCAGAAGTCCGGTTTTTATTGCGATCAGCGGGAGAACCGCTGGCTTACCGCACAATATACTAAAGACAAAAAGGTTCTGGATTGCTTTTGTTATTCGGGAGGCTTTACGCTGAACGCTTTGAAATATGGCGCAGCTTCCGTTACCGCTGTAGACAGCTCTGCATTGGCCCTGCAAACGTTACAAAGAAATATTGTATTGAATGGCTTCGATGCCGCAACTTTCAAATCCGTAAAGTCTGATGTGAATCAATACCTGCGGGACCTGGGCGCTCAAAATGAAAAATTTGACCTGATCGTTTTAGACCCTCCTAAATATGCCCCTTCCAGGTCTGCACTGGACAAGGCTTCCCGCGCTTACAAGGACCTGAATCGACGCGGCCTGATGCTTCTGGAAAAAGGTGGACTGCTGGCTACTTTCTCTTGTTCCGGCGCCATGGACATCGAGACCTTTAAACAGGTTATTGCCTGGGCAGCTATTGATGCAGGTAAACAGATCCAATTCATCCGGCAGTTCAGCCAGCCGGAAGACCACCCGGTACGGGCTTCTTTTCCCGAAGGAGAATACCTGAAGGGATTATTGGTGCGAGTGGTATAGCAAGACGCAATACTTCAAATACAAGCACTTTCCGGGTTATTGTGGGAAGTGCTTTACTGTTAAAAAGGCAGCCCGATCCCGATATTCAAATTGATGTTTTCGGCACGCCATTTCTTGGAACCAAAATCAATTTCATCGATGACCCAGCCGGAACGCTGCGGTATATAAGGCTTTTTAAGCGCGAAAGCCCAGTCGGCTCTCAAGATCAGGAAGCCTCCGATGTCGGCCCTTAAACCCGCTCCGGTGCTCAAGGCAATGTCCTGCCACAATTTATTAAAGGCAAATTCCGCACCCGGCAAGTTTTCATCTTTGTTAGCCAGCCAGATATTACCTGCATCAGCAAATAGAGCGCCATGCAGGCCGATCGCCCCGGCAAACAGCTGGATCATCCGGAAGCGGTATTCGGCATTCCATTCCAGTTTGATATCGCCGCTCTGGTCGATAAATAAACGGTCATTGGAATTTTGCAGGGCAGGGTTGTAATAACTGCCGGGCCCCAGTAAACGCGGCCCCCAGCCCCTGATACTGTAAGCGCCTCCTACAAAATACTGTTTAATATAAGGCAGGGTTCGACTTTCCCCATACGGCACTCCGATACCGCCATGCATACGGAAAACCAAAGAGCGATTCCTGCGGGTAATGTATTGCCGTATATCGAAGTCAAGTCTGATATAATTAGCGTAATTGAAACGGAAACCCTTACCACCGGTGCGCTCCAACAAGCGGTTGCCGGCTCCCAGGATAAGGCCGGCCTCTTCAAAACCTAATCTCAGGAAGGTATGATGACCAATGTGCCTACCCTCGTCGTTATAAATATATTCGATATTCTCCCCAAGAATAAAATTTTCCTGGTAAGAATTACGAATGGCCTGCACCTCGTTCAGCCGCACGCGGAAACTGTCGGAGACATTGGTCAGGCGAAGGGAATTAAAAAACAGGGGGTTGAGCTGCCAGGTGGACCAGTTACTACGCTTCCATATATAACCAAAGCTGCTGTTGATCGTCTGTATGCGGAAATAATTGGAGCGATCGAGGTAGTTACCGCCCAGGCTGAAAACAGTTTTGGGAATACTAACTTTATTCGCATTGAATCTAAATGGCGACAGGAAGGTCGGGAAAATAAGTTTTGTATTCAACCCGAAATTTTGGGTCATCAGGTAAAAGCGCTGGAAATAGCCCAGGTCCGGGTTCTTGGTTTGATTCAGTTCAAATCCGTAAGTGCCCGAAATAGATAGCTGATTTGCACCTTTAAACAAATTTTTATTGGTCACAGAAGCGTTTAAGGCACTGCCTGCAAGATAAAGGTCACCGCCGGAAAGCTCGAAATTGGTATTGAAATCGTAGGTTTTGCCGGGGTTCAAAACGATATGGGCGTCCAGGTAATGCTGTCCTGACGCATTAAAGCCGGTGTCCTCTGTGATAAAGATTCTGCCGTAATTAAAGATACTCAGATCGTTCAATTGCAGCAGGGTATTGTTATAATCGGATTGTCGGTATAAAGCGCCTTTTTTCAGGAAGATCTTCGATTTTACTACGTTTTTCCGGACGATCGGTTGCTTATTTTTAAAGCGGTAAGTCAGTCCTTTGCTGGTATCTTCATAATTAAACGTGCGGTAAAAGGCTTCATTGTCCTTGTATTCGGGATATACATAAATATTCCTGAAGACAAACTGGTCGAAGGCATCATAGTCTTCCGTCTCTTTCACAATGGCCCTTACCGATACCGTAGGCCGCCTGTTTTTTACCTTTCCGGCAAATACGTTAGCCGCATTTTCTACCAGGCTCTTTTTGCTTCTCAATACTCTTTGAGCGGCAGTGTCCAGTTCAAACTGGATATTGTCGGTGTTGAATTTAAAGAAGCCCTGTTCCTTGGCCAGCAGCACCATCTGGCTTCTTTCTGTCGCCAGCAGGCCGTTACTGTAAGGCAGGGATGCTTTAAGCAGCGACTTATCTTCCCATATCGGTTGCATAATGGCCTGGAGTGAGGAGCTGTCTACATCATAACGAACAGTGTCCAATAGAAATTCATCTTTAGCAT
>CAXYKQ010000355.1:0-10210 GCA_964277835.1 uncultured Edaphocola sp.
CCGCGTAAGCCCCGGTAAAGCAACCGGAGATCTTTTTCTCCGCCATTCTTTCCCTTTCGGAGCGGCTTTTTACATAATGTATATATTTTTCTACTTCTGATTTTTGTTCCGGGGTAGTGATGTCGGCTACTAAATCCAGTTCCGGTGCCAATACCATAAAGTCTACGCCGAATACCGTGTCCGGTCGGGTCGTGAAGACTTCTATGTCCTGCTCCCGGTCTTTGACCCGGAACCGGAGACTGGCGCCTTTACTGCGCCCGATCCAGTTGCGTTGCATCTCTTTCATGGCTTCGCTCCATTCCAGAGTATCCAGGCCTTCGATCAGCCGGTCGGCATAATCAGTAATGCGCAGGAACCATTGGCTCATTTTCTTTTTCTCCACCGGGTGCCCCCCTCTTTCAGATACGCCGTTCACTACTTCATCGTTGGCTAACACCGTATTCAAGGCCTCGCACCACCATACTTCTGCATGGTCCAGGTAGGCCAAGCGATGCTGCATCAGCTTCGCACGTTTAGTGGATTCATCAAAACTATGCCATTCACCTGCAGTAAATACGGTTTCTTCATCGCGTTTGATCGTAACATTACCTTCTGCTGCGAATAGTGCGATCAAGCTATCGATCGGTTCTGCTTTTCTTAAACCGGGATTGTACCAGCTGTGAAACAGTTGGGTGAAGATCCATTGCGTCCATTTGTAATAGTTGGGATTCGAAGTTTGTATCTCCCGGTTCCAGTCATAATTGAAACCAATATTATCTAACTGTTCTACGTATCTTTTAATGTTCTTTTCAGTAGTTACAGCAGGGTGCTGACCGGTTTCCAGGGCATACTGCTCTGCCGGTAAGCCAAATGCATCAAAGCCCATAGGGTGCAATACATTAAAGCCTTTCATTTTTTTGAAACGGGAGAAGATGTCAGTGGCGATGTAGCCTAAAGGATGGCCCACGTGCAGCCCCGCTCCACTCGGATAGGGAAACATATCCAGGACATAATATTTGGGTTTATCATAGCTGTTACTGACCTGGTAAACATTGTTTTTAACCCAGTAATCCTTCCACTTTTGTTCTATCGCGTTATAATTGTACTTCATTCTTTCTTTTGTTTGTAAAGTTCCTGAACGGAACAGGGCTTGTCTTGTGCAAAAAATTGCCGCAAAGGTACATAATCGGCCGTTTACTACCGGATATATATAATAAAAAACGACAGCCATTTGCACAGCTGCCGTATCAAACATTGGAAAAATGAAAAAGGTAGGTATGGTTCGTTTTACTGATGCACAAAGCTAGGCAGCAAAAAGAAAAATCCTTATCCCGTTGATTGCTTTTTACTCAAAAATGACACAGTCATTTAAATGTCATAAAATGCCCGAAAGGCATATCCGCAGGATGTTTTATGTAATTTTGGACTCTCAAATCAAACTATCTATTTTATCAATTTAAATTTTACAGAGAAGATGAAACTGAAATACGTTTTAGGTATTAGTGGTTTAGCATTAGCATCCGTATCCAACGCGCAAACAACAGGATGGCGTTCAGACACCTTAAGGACAGACACCTCCTACAGAAAAGATGCTTATTTTAATTTAGAAACGGGTCAGGTGAAATCTGAACCTAATAATAACTGGGACCTTGCATTCCCGGGCGGCGTAGCCGATATGATGGATCACAGTGTGATCATTAACGATTTCGGAAACGGCAAAGATGGTAAATTGCTGGAACTTACCGGTAGAACCGCTGCTGATTTCGGTTCCAACCTGACGGCAGATACAGCGGGTAAAACGCCAATCCGCAATATTCCCGAAACCTGGGAAGAAGGTGCATTCGGCCTGGCGACGAATATGGGTGGTACTAATCCTTCCTGGGGAACTTACAACATAAGCACGCACTATATCGACGGCGTAAGATTGTATGCTTATATAGCAGGTGGTGCTGCTTACCAGATTTTAATTGAACAATACCAGGCAAGCGCTCAATTGGCGAACAGGAAATGGATCATCAAAGTTGCCAAACTGGATGGTACCGATCCCGGTACTTACGAGATCAGTGCAGCAGACTTTGCGGATAAGCATTTGATGTATTTCAACCTGGCTACACGCACTACTGTAGACAGAGAGCCTGCTTATGAGAACTGGCACTTATTAGCGACAAAATATGGTGATTATTATATGGGCGCTCCGGGTTCCCCCGTTATGAGTGCTACGGGTATCTTAACTTCCCCTGGTGTTGAAGTAGCCAAAGCTGCTGACCTCGTTCCAAATGATGCAGATTACAATGATTTCGCCGCAGATTACTCTGAAGATAAAAATGTAATCGGTGGAAAATATAAAGCAATCAACATGGGCGCTACCCCTCCGGGTTGGGAAGTTTATGATTCTTTAAGCTACTTTATAAAAAACCATTTAGGTACTGATTCCGGTGATATTTACCAGGTTTATTTCGACTATTTCCCTGCTTCAACAACCGGGACAGATGTGAAAATTGGCATCCAGGTGCGTAAAGTTTATGATTACGTACAACCAACTAATATTAAAAATGTTGATCAAAACATCGGAAGCGTTACGCTCGCGCCTAACCCAAGTGCATCCGGTACGACTAATATCCTGATCGATGCTAAAAATAAGGTCGGTGCTACAACGATCACCGTTACCGATATCAACGGACGTGTAATCAATACTTACAATCATAATGTAGTTGCCGGTTTGAACCAATTGCGCTTGAACGTTAGCGCTTACCAGTCTGGTTTATATATGGTAAATGTTTACACTGCTAATGGCAGACAAAGCGTTAAACTGTTAGTTCAAAACTAATTTTTATAAATCCTGTTTTGTATAAAAAACCTGGAAACAAAATGTTTCCAGGTTTTTTTGTTTTTAACGATCATCCCGTTAAGAGAAGTGGAAAATAGGTGGAGCATCTTAGCTCAAAATAACCCTGTTTGTTGATAGTTTACAGGTAGCATCCTAGTGTTTGATCATGATCTTCTGGTGACTGGCATATCCCTTGCTGTCCAGGATATGAAGGAGATAAATGCCTGCTGCCATCGATCGGGTATCAATCATAAATTGGTCACCGCTTCCTGATTTCAGGTATTGTGTCTGTCCCAGGGTATTGACCAGACGGAGCTGGTAGGAGTCTTTTGCCGGAAGTTCAACAATTAAGCGGGCGTCCGCCGGGTTAGGGTATAGCCGGACTTGTAAGGGCTGCAGGTTTTCCATACCGGTAGCGCTGCAGTCTACGGTCAGGGATTGTTGCTGGCTGCTGCTGTTGCCTGAGCTGTCTGTATAGGTCCAGGTTATCGTATAGTGACCGGCAGCAGTAAAGGTCAGGGAATCTGTAGTCCCGGTAATGGTCCCGTTACAATTGTCAGTGGCGGTTGGCGCTGTTACAGTATATGGACAAGTTCCGCTAAGGTCTTGCAGTTGTGCCAGATCCGGTTGAGGGGCCGTGGTATCTGAAATGGTAAGTAGTTGCAATTGGGTAATCGTGTCATTGCCCATAACGTAGGTCCATGCTACCTGGTAATTGCCCTGGCTGCTAAAACTCATCGTATCCGTAGTGCCGGTAACCGGTTGATTGTTATACAAAGCCGTTGGGGCGCTGAGGTTAATGCTGCATGCGGCAAAGAGATGTGGAAGAGCAGTTGTGTCCCAGGAAGCGGTCCAGGTCTTTAGAAACAACTCATTAGGAATAGCCGCGTTTTCGAAATTGCCAGTGACAATAACAGAAGAATCCGTACCGTCAACGATGCAATAATGAGCGGGAGCCGTAAAAGTTCCTGCTGAGGCATAAGCAAAATCTCCGCTGACCGGGTCTACGGTAAAAGAACGGTCATACATCAGGGAGTAGGCAGAGCCTGGAAGTATGGACGTGTGGATCGGGGTCGCCGCTACGGTAGCCGCATTGATGTCATAGACGTAAAAGCTTGTACCCGATACGAAGTATAATTTACCTGGTCCCACGCGTAATAGTTTAGCATTTGTAAAGCCGGTAAGCAATACCGGTGCGCTTACCGCGTCATTGTTCATGTCTATTTTGACCAAGGCATTGGTTGTGCCGCTTTTCCCAAGTAACCAAAGACAATTATTGGCGATGTCTTTCACCATTGTATTGACTGCAGTGATGCCGGGAGCTATTGAGCTTACTGCCGTTTGGGTTAGGGTGTCGATCTTTACGACTTTTGTGGCGTAAGCCACATACATCGCATTATTGTAGCCTACCATGGAATGAACACCACTGGAAAAATAACTGTTAGGATCACTCACATTGCTGATGGTGTAATTGTCGATATTTACGAATCGTATGGCATTGCCACTGGCCGGTGATAGATAAGCTTTGTGTGGGCTAACCATACCACAACGCTGAATGCCTGCCCCGGAACCAACTGTGAACAGGGTATCCATGCCCGGGTAATTAACTACTGCCAGTTTGAGTGGGTGGGATCCTTTGCCGCAAAGTATCGCTTTATCACCGTTAAAGTCAAAATCCTGGAGTACGTCAATGCCTGAGCTGCCATTGGCTACCTGGTAGAGCGCTTGCGCTGCCGATGTATTGCCGTTGACCCGGCTGGTAGTGTAAAGGTCTCCGTTCGGGGTTCCGAAATTACCTTCTGCCACAAGAGTGAGCCGGTAATTTTTTTGAGCTTGCTGGGCAAGAACATTGAGGTTGACGCCGCAGATCATTGAAAGTAGCAATAGCTTTTTCATTTTTTATCGTTTAGTTTGAAATGAATTATTTAAAGCTACCGGTTGATCGGAATTAACAGGATAGGGCCGGGATTACCGCAATTGCATCCGGCATTCACCCTTGTTTTTTCTCCGAAAACAAAGCGGTAACAGGCATCGAGGCAGGTCTCCTGGCTTAACTCTGTTTAGACGGCCTTCCCGGAAAATATTCCAGTGGCGGAGATGGCTAAACATGAATATGAGTCTTACAGTTGCGGGAACAGCTTTCGCTTTGCACGAAATTCCCTTTTAATCTTTCCTGAAGAAAGAACCAAAATGCGCGGCAAAAGTAGGGATTAATCTTTATAGCAGGCGGATAATATTACAAAGCGCAAGCAAACACTACGAATGTTTGATTCCCGTATACAGCGATTGTACTTTCCTATAGCTTAGCGCGTTTAATCCAGTATTTGGACGGTGGTCTTCTGAATCCCCTACAGGCAGCCGTGCAGCGGAAAAGCGTCAGATTCCGCACCTGATTTTCCCGGTAATAATAACACGGCTGATTCATTATGCATAGCGATTGTTATGGACATAAAAATACGGAAGTGGTCATTTTAACTGAAAAAAGCGACACCATAAGGTATCGCTTTTGTAGTTTAACAGGGAATTTGAAAAGAAATTCAAAATCCACCATTCAAAATTTAAAATTATTAATAGCCCATGTCCATTCCACCGCCTGGCATAGCAGGAGCAGCAGATTTTGGTTCTGGTTTATCTGCGATCACACACTCGGTTGTTAATAACATACCGGCGATAGAAGCTGCATTTTCCAAAGCTACGCGGCTTACTTTTGCAGGGTCGATGACACCGGCAGCTAACAATTTTTCATATTGTTCAGTGCGGGCATTGAAACCGTAATCCGCTTCTCCTTTTTTGATTTCCTGAACGATAACGGAGCCTTCAAGTCCGGCGTTGGCCACGATGGTTCTCAACGGAGCCTCAACCGCAGCGCGTACGATTTGTACCCCGGTAGCCTCATCATTGTTATCCGTTGTTACCTGATCCAGCGATTCAATTGCACGTATATAAGCAGTACCACCACCTGGTACGATACCTTCTTCTACCGCAGCTCTCGTTGCATGTAAGGCATCATCCACACGGTCTTTTTTCTCTTTCATCTCTACTTCCGTAGTAGCACCTACATAAAGAACGGCAACACCACCGGCCAGTTTAGCCAGGCGCTCCTGCATTTTTTCTTTATCGTAGTCTGAGGTGCTCACTGCTAACTGAGATTTGATCTGGTTAACGCGGGCAGTGATGTCCTCTTTCTGGCCTTTACCGCCAACAATAGTCGTATTGTCTTTGTCGATAGTAACGGTTTCTGCCTGACCCAGGTAGCTCATATCCGCATTTTCCAGCTTATAGCCTTGCTCTTCACTGATGACGGTACCGCCGGTTAACACAGCAATGTCCTGTAACATTTCTTTTCTCCTGTCGCCAAAGCCCGGAGCTTTAACCGCAGCGATCTTCAGGTTACCGCGTAATTTATTGACTACTAAAGTAGACAAAGCTTCGCCTTCAACATCTTCTGCAATAATCAATAAAGGACGGCCGGATTGAACTACTTTTTCCAATAAACCTAAGATATCCTTCATCATAGAGATCTTTTTGTCGAAGATCAGGATATAAGGATTGCTCATTTCCACCTGCATTTTCTCTGTATTGGTTACAAAGTATGGGTTCAGGTAACCGCGGTCAAATTGCATACCTTCTACTACGGAAACGGTAGTATCTGTATTTTTAGATTCTTCAACAGTGATCACCCCTTCATTACCTACTTTAGCCATAGCTTCAGCAATTAACGCACCAATTTGGGTATCATTGTTTGCAGAGATAGTACCTACCTGCTCGATTTTTTTATTGTCATTACCTACTTTCTGAGCTTGTTTTTTCAGGTTGTCCACGATCGCTACAACCGCTTTGTCGATACCGCGTTTCAGGTCCATAGGATTAGCGCCGGCTGCAACGTTTTTCAAACCTTCAGCGATGATCGCCTGGGCTAAAACAGTAGCGGTAGTGGTACCGTCACCTGCCTGGTCTGCCGTTTTTGACGCTACTTCACGCACCATCTGCGCCCCCATATTTTCAACGGCATCTTCCAGCTCGATCTCTTTAGCTACAGATACCCCGTCTTTGGTTACAGAAGGAGCACCGAATTTTTTCTCGATAACTACATTGCGGCCTTTAGGACCTAAAGTTACTTTTACCGCGTCAGCTAAGATGTCAACGCCTTTTTTCATTTTATTTCTTGCTTCAATATCGAAGAAAATTTGCTTAGCCATATTCTTTTTATATTATTAGGAATTTTGGATGTTTGATTTTGAATTAATTTATATTGCTCTGTGCCCGGGACCTTAACCCCCGAACTAAACGATCGCAATCAGGTCGCTTTCCCGCATGATTAACAGGTCTTCACCATCAATATTGATCTCTGTGCCGGCATATTTGCTGTACAGAACTACGTCGCCCACTTCAACACTCATTGGTTCATCTTTCTTTCCGGGGCCTGCTGCTATAACGGTACCACGGGATGGCTTTTCTTTCGCAGTATCGGGTATGATGATACCACCAGCTGTTTTTGTTTCAGCTTCAGCAGCTTTAATAATTACTCTGTCTTGTAGAGGCTTAATGCTTGCCTGTTGTTTGTTTGCCATTTTTAATTGTATTTATTCGTTATTTAATTAATTAAGTTTGACGTTGTTGATCAAAGCAATGCAAAAATTTTGCCAGTCTAGAAAGCTTGACAATATTTCAGTAACAGGGGGGAGCACCAGCGATTGCTAAGACAAAAAAGCACATCCAGCAGTTCGGAATGTGCTTTTTTGGCATCTTTTACCGTTTGTTTGGAGAGGACTCCTGGCCGACCTGCTGTGGCAATTTCCTCTTTTGCTGCCACCTTATGGCATAGCCGATATAATAATTGAAGCCGAAGGAGGTCGGCTGATCGCCCTGCCCGTAACCGGCCATAAAGTTAGGAGACACCTGCTCACGGAATATGTCCGGGGTAAAATTGAAGCGGATCCGGGCATTCCAGCCGGTATAAACATTCGGAAATAGTTCGAATCTTAAACCTAATGCTATTTCGAACCAATGAGCCACGAAATTTTTTGCGGCTATGCTACTTTCTGTTGTTCCGCCGAAAGGGTTAGGGACCGTGAATGTTGCGTCTCCCCGCTGCCCGATACCGATGCCATAGCGCGCTCCCACGGTAACCATATCCCAGTCGCCTTTATAAACAGGGGTAAACATTGATTTCTCTACGCCAATCCGTAAAAAGGCATTAGCAGATTTGTATTTTAAATTTTCGTAATTTATTTTGCCGCCGCCATAACCTGCTTCCAGTACAAAAAATCCATCTTTCCAGAAATTATAATCAAAATAGGCTTCATAACTGTATTGACCGGGACTGATAATGGAACCGATAGGGTGGGAGATGTCCAGCATCACTCTGCCTTGCCGTTCAAAAGGTTCTTTTATTTTTTTCCGGTTCGCAGTATCTGCTTGTGTGGCCAGGGAGTCCTCTGTTTTCAGCGCATCCTTTTTCAGGCTGTCCGCAGGGATGGCGGCCGTGTTTTTCAACATCAGGTCGAGGCTGTCTGTTTTTCTCAGGCTGTCGCTGATGTGCCGCGCACTACCGGTTGCCTGGGCATTGGTCCATAAATGCCCGGACAGGAGTAAAAAGAGGAGAAAAATCAATTTATATAAAAACCGGTTCAAATGAAATGCCTATTGTTTGGGAATGTAAATGATGATATTTCTTGCCTGGCCCGATAAAGTGACATCGGGATTCTCTATAAATGCCTGCTTAATGTTTAACTGTGTGCTCCTCAGGGTATCTAATTTATAGTTGAACGTATAACCGCAGGCATTGGAGATAAACTGGGTATAAGGCTCATAGCCTATGGTCAGCGTATCGGTAATGGACGCATCTTCGCTTCTGCGGAAAACATATTGGATACTCGTCGTATCTGCGTTTAAAAATAAATACATATTGTTCACCCCCCGCTCTCCGAGAAAGGTAATGTTGGAGTCCTGTCCCAGGGAGGTAAGGCTGGGCCGGTTTAATGCAGTGTCGCGGATCTGTATCGTCCGGGTAATGAAGCCATTGGCGTCTTGTGTCACCAGGGTATCAAGAACCCGGAAAAAAACTTTGGCAGAGACAGAACGCGGTACAAAGCATTCCTGGAAATCTTTTTTACAGGAACTCAGCAACAGGATAAGGGCGATAACACTAATGGCTGCTTTCAAAGCTTAAAGTTTTTTGATGGTCAGTTCGATTTCTTCAATAACGGAGTCAATATATTGCTTTAGCGCCGATTGATCTTCACTCTGGCTCATTTGCTTCACCAGTAATGCTTCTTCAAGTTCTTTCACCGTTGCTTCCAGCCCGGTTACCCGGGATTCCAGGGAACTCACTTTTTTTTGTAAATTAAGTTCCCTGTCCTTTAACGCCCGGTATGCTTTTATCAAAAGCCCGAGTTTGTCCTGTAGTGTATAAAGCGACATAAATGATCCTGTTGTTACAAACGTATGGAGGCCCCGGTTTCTTTTTCAAAAGTCTTAATTAATGTTTGCATCATGCCATCCACTTCTTCGTCGGTCAGGGTACGGTCCGAGAGCTGGAAGGTAAAGCTTAAGGCCAGGGATTTTTTCCCGGCACCTATTTTTTCACTTTCAAAAACATCAAATAGTTCATAACCCTGGAAGGAAGGCCACTTCTGTTGTTGCGCGATTTCGGCAATTTTGTGGTAACTCAAGGATTTATCTACCACCAGTGCCAGGTCTCTTTGCATCGCCGGGAATTTGGCCAGCTCGCTGTATTTTACTTTCGCGGCATCGCCCGCTTCCGTCCAGGCCTTGATATCAGCCTCTATGTAGTAAACGTCTTGTTTGATATCAAAGGTTTTAAGCCTGGTGGCGTCAATTTTGAGGGCTTTTGCCAAAACAACTTTGCCCCTTACCCATTCAACGCCATTTTCGAGGATGTTTTCCTTCGTTTTCTGGATGCCGGATACGGCGAGTAACTGACTGACCAAACCTTTAGCAATATAAATAGATTGTGGTTCCGCTTTTGACAGCCACTGCTGGCTACGGTAGGTCCCGGTAAGCCATATACCTAATTTTGCTTCTTGTTTATAGTTGCCTACTTCCGATTGGCTGTAGGTATTGCCCAGCTCAAACAACATTAAGTCCTGTTGTTTACGGTTGATATTGTAGGCCAACACCTCCAGTCCGCTTTCCATCAGTTCCGGCCTCATCACATCCAGTTCACTGGAAAGGTTGTTCATCATTCTGACCAGGTTGTCATTGCCGGGATAATAACGGGAATTGGTGATAGAATTGGTCACAATTTCCTGCAGCCCCATGTGGCACAGGTGATTCGCTATTTTCTCTTTCCATCTCCTGTCCGCAGGTTCCGGGCGGGTATTTAGCGACATACTAATCTGGCCGCTGAAATTAATGTTATCCAATCCGTCAATCCGTAAT
>CAXYKQ010000356.1:0-11433 GCA_964277835.1 uncultured Edaphocola sp.
TTGATGGGATCACTTTATTGTTCCAGATGCTCTTTAAGAATGAAAAATTTACCGAAAAGCTTAGTGAATACAATTTTACTTTTCTGTTTTCAGCTTTTTTTGAAATTTTCTTTAATCCTATAGAGGCTAATACTGCTGTAATCTCTGAAGCCGAATTTTATGAAAGATATACATTGGAGTACTATAATACCTTATATATCCGGCTACGGGAATTTTATCTTTGGATCAATGGTGCTATCCTGATAACAGAATATGATTTTCTTACCAGAGCGATTGGGCTCTTTCACGACAATATCTTACAGCAAATACCCTACGCTAAAAAGCTGGAGCTGTTAGAGCGCCTTCTGAGTGACAATTTTTGGGTGTCGGGCAGGTGGAATCCTTTTTTATCCGACAATAAATTAACTGAAGAAGAAGCGATAGTAAAGATCATCCAATCAATAAAGCGCAGAGATGAAAATGACATATTGAATCATGCAGAGATAAATGACTTTATGGACAAGCTATGTGCCAATGTGTTTTTCGACCCCAAAGCAACAATATCTCTATATCAAAGACTTTATAATAGCATCGACCCCGATGTCATTTTTGGTGGGGCTGGTGTGCAAGGACAGTTAGTCGATGCTATTTATTCATTGTGGCTTGACAGTAGATATAATCCTACATCTGTGTTACCATCAGGGTTCGTCCATCATGTGTATACCTATACTGAGTATAATGCTATGCGCTGGCTGGAAGACGGCGATACGAATACAAATGATATTGACTATAGCGCGGCTCCTAAAGTAATACCTTATGAATCAGAAAAAGTTTGGTTATGGTATAAAGATAATATGAATTTTTTCTTTCATGAAAATAAAATAGGTTCAACGCTTAACAGTCTTCCTTATGGATACCACCATATATTTCAACCGATAAATATTGTCGCTATTAAGAGCGTAGACGGATTTGTTAGCATACCTATTGACCCCAATGTCCTTCAGAATTATGAAAATCCCTGCGATATTGCGGAATCTGGAAGAGGAAATAATTTACCCGTTTTTTTTCTTAAATATGTTGATGATGTCGGGGATAAAAAGGATTTTGAAGAATCTGCGCTATTGGCACTAGATGTTGGTCTGACCTTATTAGGCGGTTGGGGAGTTGCCCGCAGGCTTATTGCCGAAGGTGTAGTTGTTACAATCCGGAACCTTACCGCAAGTGCCATACTGAATGGTGTTGCTGCTGCTATAGCTGAGTTGCCCACTAGTACAAAAGCCAATTTATTAAGAGTATTAAAATCTGTGGCCATCCCCTCTATTGAATTCATTTTAGGGGCTGCCAGTATCACTCATAATATTGTTGAGGGTAATTGTACTAATTATAATGGTTGCAATAATGCTCCCCCTCAAGAAGGAAGTCCCGATTACGAAGCCTATCTGAGGTGTCAGGCATTACAAAAATGGTTGTTTGCATTAGAAATACTTACCCTTTCCGGTGATGCTATATCACGGGCTTTCTTTAAAAAAGCATCAAGAGAAGCCAGGCAAATACTGCCGGAAATAAATCCCTACCCAACAATTCCTAATAGCCAATATGATGATTTGTTGTCGATGCTTGGTGATATGACAATAACTGTCGCGGAGAGTACGATATTTTTAAACCGCTTCCCGCCATCAGTACGCACTTTTTTAGAAAATATGCCGCTCTCCAAAAGAGAGGCGTTTATTGATGATTTTATCAATCAGGCTGATGGCATTATCGACCAATTGGCCAATAGTAGTAATGCGCAGCAATTAGTAGATAGATGGTCTTCTTTATATGATCTGCGGATTGTGGACAGGATACAGTTAGATGTACTGAGAAATCAGACCCTTGTAAATGGTTACCTTCATTTATGCAGCAGATATGAGATTAATCAGTTTATTTCAAAACTTGATTTTCAAAAAAGGGTAAAGTTTATAGAAAAATATACGGGACTACCCTATAATTTTTCTCAGATTCACTTGGATAAGATAAAAGATAGCCCTTCCCGATTGGCGCTTATGTTAACACATATGGACTCTCCAAACATAAGGCAGATGGATAAACTTAACGACGAAGATATTATCAGAATAATAACTTCAGATCTGTTAGATATACACGTCGCACTCCATGAGGTAAAAATTTCTATATCTTTAAAAACGGCCAATCGAAGATATTTGAAGCTTATAAAAAATGTTGAAATGAGTATGACGGAATTAGAAAATATGTATAGGGGCAATGTAACAGACTTTGTAGGAGGCAGCGCATTCAATTCGCTATCTGCTCAGGTTAAGAAAACGATAGTCAAAAGAAATAAATACATAACCCAGACAAAAATTTATAACGATAATACTTTAGTGGCTACTGTCAATGAAAATTTTATTTCGGGTAGTTTTAAAAAGGTGAAAAATGCTTTTAGCAATAATATACCTTCGTGGCTTACAAACCCTTCAGATCAGGCATTATTCGATATCTTTAGTTCTAAATCTTTTGACTTAACACATCCAAGCTCTATATTGAGAGATAATGATACAGAACTTAAATATATTTTTAATTTCCTGTCTAATCATTGGCATTTAGGAAATAGATTTAAAATTTCGGCTAAATCTACCTTATATACTTGTTCGAGCTGTCAGGGATATTTGACCTATTTACAGGAACTGGCTAAAAAACATGGCAAAACCATTTCATTTGACGTAACGGCTCATATGAAATATAAAACAATAAATGATATAATAGAAACCTTTGGACCTATAAACTAAATTTTATGGAAATACAATATTTGAAAAAATTGGAACAGTACAATACCAGAGATGGCTTCGCAAACAGAGGTTTATCGTTGACTCAAATTACACACTTAGAGTCATTATATAATAATAGTAACCCTTTCCCTAATGTATTGAAAGAATTACTTTTTTTAGCAGGCAAATACTGCGCATTTATTTCCTATGGTGGAGCTGATGATCAGGAAGACATGCAGAACGATGCGCGCCAGTCTCTATTGGAAGTAGATGGTGTAACAATTTCACGCCCGCATTATTTTATCGATTTTGTTAATGAAGATTCACCTGTCTTTATGTTCTTGGATGAAGGGGATAATCCTGAGCTTTGCCAGATAGCGCAAAACATTTCACCTGCCAATTATTACAGACGTATCGGCGGTACGTTACAAGATCTTATAGGCTCGAGGATTCAAAACCATTTGGATGGCTATGGCGCCTTTTAGTACGTGAATGTGAAAAAAGAAGTTCCTTGTACTATGAATCAATTAATCTGTAAACTGATCTTAATGTATATGCTTAAACCGGTCATTTTATGTCAAATCTGCCAATAATAAAATCAAGGTATTACCCGCGGTTATCTTCAGTAATTAGTGAAGAGGATATACCAGATATTTTGGGTGTTATCAAAACAGGAATTGTTAATCTGTTAGATAGAGTCTTTTTTAAAGATTTTCAATTCAGTAAAAGCGACAACGGCGATGCGGCATTTTATAGTCTCTCCATCGTTGCGCCGGATCGGATAGATATAGAATTATTCGCTAGTGGCATAACTCTGGTGTTAAACGCCGATTTGTCAGGGAATAGTAATATTTCTTCATTCCCTATCACCATAGAATATCAATGGAAGATTTTAGCTTTTTTGCGTGCGTTTGACTTGAATAACTTTTCGGTATCGCCTCAGGAAATTTTTGAAGTAGCATTAAGGATATTGAATATAAGTGAAGAAGAGGCTATTGCCCATTTTGTCAATAATTTTGTGGAGCCTGCTGCTCCAGGAATTAACAAGTTACAGCAATTTGTTACAGATCTGAATACCGATAATGCAAATTGGAATGGGAATCCTATTCCTGCTCCTACAACAATAACGACTGTTACAAAAGTCGTTGAAGATATCTACGCAAGGTCCGGTGGGAATTATGCGACCATAGTTGCGTTTTCTTCTTATTTGTTATCTAATGACAGCGAAGTAACAGGCACTAAGGTAAAAGCCTATTTTAATAGTCTGGTAGTCGCTGATATTGATGAGCTTGTCAAAGACCTTATTGTTCCCAAATTTAAGGCTTCGCTAAAATTAATAGCTGGTATAGAATTCCCGCGCTCCTTATTGATACCGACTTATCCCGAGAACACCATTATCAATGGAGAGGATATGTCCTACGAGCCGATGCCCGATCCGGCGAAAGCAATGTTTACCTTTGGCGAAGCATTGTTTTATGCAGATAGTACTCAAGGCTTTGGCTACAATATGGACCTGGTCGTCAACACGCTTACGCCAGTACAGCTGGGGAATACAGGCCTGGTGTTAAACATCCTCAACCTTAAAGTAGATCTAAGCACTACCTCTAATATTCCGGAGGCGGGAGATCGTCCGCTGGACTTTATGGGTGTTTATGTGGAAAAAGCAGAAATCATATTACCTCCTAAATGGTTCTCCGAAAACACAAGTCCCGGGCAGGCGCCAAAGATATTCGGCAATCAACTTCTAATTGGTACCGGGGGTATATCAGGTACTGTAGGCTTGGAGGGTAGTGGTACCTTACAATACACTTTTGCTAACGACCTGACTTTAGAACTGGTTTCTTTCGACCTCACCTTTGAAAATGGGACTATAGTTAACAGCAATGTATTGGGCACCATCACCATTCCATCTTTTGAAAACAATCCTTTAAATGTGGAACTTACTTTTGAGGATGGCTTTACGGTAAAAGTATATACCACAGGAGCCGACATTCCTATCATCAATAATGAGAACGTATTGACTACGCTCAATGGCCTGGAGCTAGGTAAGAGTGAGACCGCCTGGAAGCTGGGCTTTGTTGCTCACTTCCTGATGAAAAGAGAGCTACCTCTGCTCTCCAAAATATTTCCAAAGCAGATCGATATCAATCACTTCTTATACAAAACTGATGGCACATTAGAATATGACTTCCATATTGAATGGCTATCCGGAGTTACGATAAGTGGTGACCACGATAATGGAGTCAGTGCTGTTTTCCCGATCAAACTCTACATTGGTAAAGACCTGTTCCAAATTGAAAGCCTGCTGCTGAAAGTGAGCAAAAGGCCTGATAACGGCGGCCTGGACGCACAGGTAATGTTGCAGGGAGTTGGTTTTGACTTCGGCCCTGTTTCCGGCGGCATAGAAGGATTTGGCATTGAAGTAGGACTGGAACGCGGCACAACAGGAAATAATTTAGGACCATTTAAGTACGACCTTGGCCTTGTCGGCCCTAAAGGTGTTGACCTTACTATCGACGCCGGCCCTGTCAAAGGCAGCGGCTTCCTGTACATAGGAGACCATGAATACTATGGTGCATTTACACTATCCTTTAGCAAGTTCGGCATGGGCATCGTCGGTATACTGACTACCCAATTACCCGGAGGTAAGGCCGGCTATTCCCTGCTGATGATTATATCTGCCAATTTTGGCAGTATTCCTATCGGTATGGGCTTTACACTCAACGGCCTGGGCGGCTTGTTAGGTTTGCACCGCACGATGAACCCGGATGTATTACGCACCGGCATAAGAGACAATACCCTCGACTACATCCTCTTCCCCCAGGATGTCAACAAAGGAAATGTTAGTAGTTATATCAGCAACATCGGGCAGGCCTTCCCGGTCATGGAAGGGCAGTTTATGGTGGGGCCCATGGCCAAGATCGGCTGGGGCACGCCTACGCTCATCACCATCGAGCTGGGCATTATCCTGGAGTTCCCCGAGCCGGTACGCTTAGCGATTCTGGGTGTGCTAAGAGCTATCCTGCCCTCAGAAGATAAAGCGGTACTAAAGCTGCAGATCAACTTCCTGGGTATTATAGATTTCACGGCTAAATACCTGTCTTTTGACGCTTCTATTTACGATTCCAAAATACTGACCTTCCCGCTGATGGGCGATATGGCTTTACGGCTGTATTGGGGCGATAAGCCCAACTTCCTGATGTCGGTAGGCGGCTTCCACCCGCGCTATACCCCGCCACCGCTTAACCTGCCGGAGCTGCGCAGGCTATCCCTAATGCTGGCCGATGAGCAAAACTTTAAGATAGGTGTGGAAGCCTACTTTGCCGTAAGCTCCAATTCCGTTCAGTTTGGCGCTAAAGTAGCGGCGGAGGCCAGGATGTGGGACGGGAAAATAAATGTGCTCGGCGCCTTATGGTTCGATATCCTGTTTAAGTTTAATCCCTTCTATTTCGTGGCCGATATGGGCGCGCAGTTCGCGGTCCGCTGGAAGAGCAAGGAAATATTGTCCATTTTCATTAACCTGATGCTGGAGGGGCCTAACCCATGGCGTGCGCAGGGTAAAGGTACCTTTAAAGTGATTGGCATTGGTGTTACGGTATCCTTCGATAAGACCTTCGGTAAAGTAGTTGCGGAAACGATCGACCCGGTAAGCCTGGACGGTAAATTTGCGGAACAGCTGGCCCATAAAGATAACTGGGAGGCCTTATTACCCCAGCGCAGCCACCAGCAGGTGTTATGGAAAGAAGCTACTGCTGATGAAGGGCTGATCGTAGATACCGGCGGACAGCTCCGCTTCAGCCAGAAGCTGCTGCCCTTGAATATAGACCTGGATAAGTTTGGCACGGCGCCAATAAGCGATACGAAACGTTTTGAGATCACCGGGTATACGCTGACGCAATCAGGCCAGGCAGAATCCTTCACAACACTGTCTCCTGCTAAAGACTTATTTGCGCGCAGCGAATACTTCACAATGAGCGATGATGATAAGCTGTCTAAAGACCCTTATGAATCCTTTGAGAGCGGGGTGTTTATCGGTTCGGGTAAGCTCAGCTCCGGCTATGCCGTGCACCGGAAAATTGCCTACGAAGATATTGTTATAGATACGGGCTTCCGGGAAGTGAAGACGAATAAATGGCAACTTTCCCGGGACCTGATGCAGGTACATTTGTTAGAGAGTTATGTGAGCAAATCGGCATTGTCGGACTTTACTACTGTAGGTAGTAATGCGGCACCGGATAAGATAGTCGCAGTAAATGTTACTGAGGAACGTTTTGTGGTAGTGGACAGGGATAGCCTGGGTATTGTTTCCCAGGTATTTAATAGCTCTGCGGAGGCAGATAGCTTTCTCAACGCGCAGCTGCAGTCCGGCAATACTGCCGCTAACTGGTTTGTTGCCAACGAATTTGAATTAGTATAAAAATATTGACCTCTAAAATCTATTGTTATGCCTGATGCATTCTATTCCTTCCTGCCTTATTTAAGACAAGGTTTTAGTGCCTATATCAAAAACGAAGAGGGCGGTACGGCGCCTTCCGGATTGCGCCCCAAGGTTGACCTGAAGCTTACGGTGAGTAAAACTTCAGCAAACGGTGGAAATGTGCAATCCCAGGATTTAATTCATGATTTTCTCCTGCGTGCGCCGGTTGATGTAAAAGGCATTAATAAAAATGCGATCGTCAAAGTAAGCCCGGGCAATTGGACCACCAATTTTGAGCCCAATTACCTGCCCTATATCGAGTTTTATGATGAAGACTTTTGCTGGCGCTATACACCGGCAAAAGCTAAGACTAGCTCGGGTGTGGGCGCATTGAAATTAAGGCCCTGGATCACTTTAGTGGTTTTGAAAGAGGATGAATTTACCAATGATCCCTTCAATGGTATCCTGCCTTCTATTACCCTGACCAAACCACCAGAAGAGGTATTCCCGGCCCAGGGAGATCTTTGGGCTTATGCGCATGTACACCTCAATGAAAATGCTGGTGCAGATGAAAATCCTATTAATAATGCTAACCCGGCCGTACTTAGCAATGTCCTTACAAAAGTAAAAGATATTTTAAACACTACACCCGATAAGGGCCTTTGTCGCCTGATCAGCCCGAGACGTTTAGAGCCGAACACGAACTACCATGCTTTCCTGATCCCGACCTTTGAGGCGGGAAGGCTGACGGGACTAGGCAGGGATGCCGGGAATACGGGTATGTTGCAAGGTGCCTGGGGAACGGGTGCTTCAGGCGAGCTTCAGTTCCCTGTTTATCATAGCTGGTTCTTCAAAACCGGCGCTGCGGGTGATTTTGAATCACTGGCCCGTTTATTGCAACCGAGGGTACTAGACCATACCGTAGGGCAAAGGGCTATAGACCTCCAGAAAAGTAATAATCCTTTACTGGAAGCTGCAACTTTACCCGACAACGGTAACCAGACTACTGTAAAAATGCAGGGTGCTTTGCAACCTGTTGATACGATTGCCGAGGGTTGGGATTGTAGCGAACCTTATAGCGAAGCGATCCGGGAAATCATCAACGCACCTTCCGAAATGTTGCTTAATGCTCCGGGTAGTGCAGACCCGGTGATCGCACCACCGATCTATGGCCGGTGGCATGCGGCAGCGGATACGGTTGACCCGGTCTTAAATGCCACACAAAGCATCAACTGGCTCCAGGAAGTAAACCTGGACCCGCGTATGCGGGTAATGGCCGGCGCGGGCGCGGAAGTCATCCGGCGCAACCAGGAAGCGTATATGGAAGCGGCCTGGAAGCAGGTCGGTGAAGTCCGGGAAGCGAATAACAAGCTCCGGTTGATGCAGCTGAGCCGGATGAATAATAAAGCACTGTATGATAAGCACCTGGTCCCTTTAAATGATGAACTCCTGATCAATGTAGCGGCGCCGATTCATGCCCGCATCATTAACCAGCCACAGCAACAAACCGTGTATGCGGATATCAAAGACAGCGTTTTACCGGTTACCATGTTTAGCGGTGCCTTCCGTAGGTTGACCCGCGATAATGGAACTATTGCCAGGAGCATTTTGCTGGAAACCGGCAATTTAGTCACGACCACAGAATTAATTGCAGATATTAACAACGGTACGGCGGTTATCTACTCCACTTACCCGGCTCCATCCGGCATGATCACCACCTCGGCGGTGCAGCAGTTGATTACGACCAGTCTTAGTTCACTTCCTCCGAACGCGGGTTTTATTCCTTCAGCACCTGGCATCTCTATGGGTTCGCCTTCTTCAGGAGCTATATCCGGCTCCACGGTAAATTTTGTAGCAACGGTAAGCAATACCACTCAGTTGATCCAACAGTTTCCGCAGAATAATTTTACGGTTAACCCTGCTATTTCGATCACCAATACCAGTAATATCATATTAACGCGTACAGAGCCTTATAATAATGCTTTAAACCTGGCGAATGCAACGGTAAAGCTACGTGATTTACAAGGGCATGCCGTTACATTGAATAACCTGGACCAGGTAATGGCCCACCCGAGAATAAAAAAACCGATGTACCAGGAGCTGGCTAAACTTTCGCCGGACTGGTTGATGCCCGGCCTTAATTCTGTTGCTATGAATTCGGTGAACCTGCTGACGCATAACCAGAAATATATTGAAGCCTTTATGCTGGGCCTGAATTACGAGATGAACCGGGAATTATTGTGGCGCGGTTATCCCACAGATCAGCGGGCGACGGTATTCTCTTATTTCTGGGGCTATAATAGCTCTATGGCTTCTGTCGACCAGGTCGTTGTTAGCAATGCTCCTGCCAATATAGGCAGTGGTATTTATGATCTTTCCCCGTACCGGGATATCAAAGATATTCATGAGTGGACCGACACCCAGGGGACCCTATCTGCTTTAGGGAGTAATTCGGCGCGTAGCCTGTCCGGTAACCTATCTGTCCTGGTGATAAGGGACGAATTATTACGGAAATTCCCGGGTACGGTTATTTATCTTCAGGAGTCGGAATGGCAGAAAGATGCAAACAATAATCCCATATTTACCCAACCAAGAAAAGAGAAGGCGTCTGCACCGGTCTACCCCGTATTTACAGGTAAATTAGAGCCGGATGTTTACCTTCTGGGCTTCAATAGGGAGACATCTGCAATAAAAGGGGGTATTGAAGATCCAAATAATCCCGGTTGTTTCGTGGTCTTCCAGGAGCGTGTGGGGGAATTGCGCTTTGGTGCGGATGAATATGATAGCACGGAAACTTATACTAATAATATTGGAAGTTGGAGTGATGTGAATTGGTATCATATCAAAGATAATCCTTTAACTCCCGGCTTTAACCCAGGCAGCGATGGGTTTATAAACCTGAACCGAAATATAGTAGCAAGTAATGATCCTGACCAGGTCGTGTGGCACAACAATAGTGCGACAGTGGCCTATGCTTTACTACAGCTGCCGGTTAAGCTAAGTGTACACGGGCATGGCCTGATTCCTTAAACATAAATTATTTGAATTATGAAAAAGATATTGATAAACATACTGCTGCTCCTATGCCTGCAAATAGCCGCTTTGGCGCAAACAGGTACTTTAGACCCGACGTTTGGAACAGGGGGGATTGTTGATACAACAGGAGGTAGTACTATTGTAAGTGCATTACAAACTGATGGCAAAATTGTTACTGCTGATATCTCTCCAACCAGTAGTGATATAAGGGTAATGCGTTTCTTGCAAAACGGAATAATAGATTTAACATTTGGTATAAACGGCGTACAGGTAATTGAACATCCTGGGTCAAATGAAACTGCAAAAAAAATTGCCATTCAGACTGATGGTAAAATAGTAATAGTAGGAGACCTTTTTCAGAATTATCCGAGAATTTTTGCCTGCAGACTTAATGCAAATGGAAGCATAGATAGTTCGTTTGCAGTCAACGGGAAATTCATTCATACTTTCCAGGGCGTTGACCATTACACCTATGGACTTAACCTGAGTGCTGATGGTAAGATCTGGATTTCTGGTCACGTAGGTTTTCCTGAAGTTCCATTTCATTTAAGGCTTAATACTGATGGGTCTTTAGATAACTCCTTTGGTACCAATGGTGCAATATTCACAACAGGGTTAGGATTTGCGGCTCCTTTAAGAGACAGTCGGATTCTATCTGACGGAAAAATAGTATTCACTTTTCGAAGTGACCTTGGAGGCCAAAGGTTTGCAAATGTAGTGAGAATATTTCCTGATGGAAATATAGATTCTTCTTTTGGAATAAATGGAGTTGCTTCAAGATTATTTGCAAGGGGAGCCACTTCTATAAAATTGATTTTACAAAATGATGGTAAAATATTTATAGGCGGTACAATGGGTTATGGAACGGCAAGTCCACCCCAGGAAGCTGCTTATATTTTGAGATTTTTACCCAACGGATCTATTGATAACTCTTTTGGAACAAGCGGCATAGTGCAATACAACAATACTTATGGTACCGTCTGTTACGATTTTTTATTACAGCCAAGTGATAATAAGATTGTTCTTTTAGGTTATAAAAGGGCCTCGTCTTCAGAAAAGAACAGACTTTTTATATCAAGATTAAATAATAATGGTGTCGTAGATAATGAATTTGGAGAACCAAATACTGTTTCAAATATTACTAAAGATGAATCATTTAATAGTGGGTTAATTAATCCGGAAGGAGGTGTTATTGCAGTAGGATATGGTTATTCCGGTTCCACTATTCTTGCCAAA
>CAXYKQ010000357.1:0-6070 GCA_964277835.1 uncultured Edaphocola sp.
CTTTCTTACCCGGATTCTTATGACCAGATCATGTTCGGCTCTATTAAGGAGGCCTGGGAAATGGGTGCGGTAGCGGTAGGTGCTACGATCTATTTCGGTTCTGCGGAAAGCAATCGCCAGATCGTCAAAGTAGCTAAAGCGTTTGAATATGCACATTCTTTAGGTATGGCTACTGTATTGTGGTGTTACCTGAGGAACTCAGCGTTCAAAGTGGATGGTGTGGATTACCACGCTGCTGCAGATTTAACCGCACAGGCTAACCATTTAGGCGTTACTATCCAGGCGGATATCATCAAACAAAAATTACCAACTAACAATGGCGGGTACAACGCGATCAAAGTGGGTAAAAGCTCTAAACTGGTTTATGATCAATTAACTACCGATAACCCGATCGACCTAGCCCGTTACCAGGTAGCTAACTGCTTCATGGGTCGCGCCGGTTTGATCAACTCAGGTGGAGAGTCTAAGGGTGCATCTGATATGGCAGAAGCGGTAACTACCGCAGTGATCAACAAACGTGCCGGTGGTATGGGACTGATCTCTGGCCGTAAAGCATTCCAGAAAGATATGAAAGTAGGTGTGGAATTGCTGAACGCGATCCAGGATGTTTATCTGGATGACAGCATTACTATTGCTTAATTTATAGCTGATTCAGGCAGCAAAAATTTTATTAAATGCAGGAGAGCTTCGGATTATTTCGGAGCTCTTGTTTTTTGGGGAAAACCGGGGTAAATGAGTTGCTTAACTCGTATTCCTATTTGAAGTAAATTTTTATACGAACCTGGTGTAAGCCCCTCCTTCCTGATTAGAGAAGCTGTGCGCGGCGATTCTATTCAATCAATTGGTAAAGCGCACCTTGACTGGGCAATGATCTTATCACTGCTGGTCATACATTTTTTAACATAAATAGTATTTATTTTCATTTCTTTGGATTTACCTTAAATTTGGTCTTCAAAAAGAAATCCCTTTGAACCTGAAATATATTTATGCTTCCTTTTTAGGGATGCTTTTGTGTCCTTCTTTAAGTGCCCAGGAAGCCTGGGAAGGCATGGGCATAGAAAGCAATTATTACCACAGTAATATGATGCGCCATAGCAAAAAGATCACCGCGCCCCTGGCAAAAAACACGTCGACCTTTGAGCTGAGCCTGACTAAAAAATTTAAAGGAACTAAAGACTGGCAGGTACGCCGTGGCTATCCCGAAGCGGGCCTGGGTATGTTTTACCTCAATTACAACAACCGCAACCTTTATGGTGAGGTTTTTGCTATTGCACCGCACCTAAGACTCCGGATTATCACCAAAGAGCATTTTACCTGGTCGCTGCGTGCCGGCATGGGCTTCGGTTATGTGACCAGGCCCTATCAACGGGTTCCCAGCAATAACCTGGAGAATGAAACGATCGGGGGGCATGCCAATAATTTTACACCGCTACAGACGGACTTACGCTATATTGTCAACAAGCATTTTGAAGTGCAGGCCGGCGCCCATCTGATCCACGTGTCTAATGCCTCGTTCAGAAGGCCCAATTTCGGGATCAATATTTGGGGCGTTCAGGCCGGGCTGCGTTACTTTCCAGTGACCAATAAACCGCAAAGGATCGCCAGAGATCTGCCTGTTTTAAAGAACCGCATTTTGGTCTACGGTAAAGGGAGCATTGCCTTTATCGAAAAAGATATGCCCGACGGGGGGCTGAACCGTATTTATAATGCCGGCGTTTTTGCTACCAAGAGATATTCAGGAAAAAATAAAGTGATCCTTGGCGTAGATTATACTTATAACACCGCTATGTATGCGAACCTGAAATATAACCAGCGGCATGTAGGGGAGGAAAACAAATATTCCAGCCAGAGTTCTGTTTTTTTAGGCAATGAATTTGAATTTAACCGCTTTGGCATTGTATTGCAGGGAGGCTATTATCTTAAAAAAATAGATCAGCAAACTGAGAAATATTACCAGAAGATCGGGGCGAATTTTTATTTTTACAAAAAGGAGACCGGCATCCTCAAAGAAGGTGTTTTTTCCCTTTTGCTCAAGGCACACACGAACAGGGCAGAGCTCCTGGAGTTCGGCCTGAATTTCGGATTTTAGTATTTATGACAACACAACTACCTCGAAACGTATTTACAGCAGCACCCGGTTGGAATGAGACTGCTTTTACCGATGCCCACCAGGGACCGGTCCCGGTTTCTATCCGCCTGAACCCGCATAAGCCGGCTAATATTGAAACGGCAGCAAAGGTGCCCTGGAGTACGCAGGGCCGTTATTTGTCTGAACGCCCGAGTTTTACCTTGGATCCCTTGTTTCACGCGGGGGCTTATTATGTACAGGAAGCCTCTTCCATGTTGATCGAACAGGCGTTCCGGCAATTCAAAGATGCTTCAAGACCGATCAAGGCTTTAGACCTTTGTGCAGCGCCTGGGGGTAAAAGTACTTTGCTGGCCTCGCTGCTGAAGCCGGAAGACTTGTTACTTTCCAATGAAGTCATACAGTCCAGGGCCGGCATATTGGTGGAGAATATGACCCGTTGGGGGCAAATGAATACCTGGGTATCTAATAACGATCCCAAAGATTTTAAAAGACTGGAAGGTTTTTTTGACCTGATGCTGGTCGACGCGCCCTGCAGTGGTTCCGGCCTGTGGCGTAAAGATCATAAAGCGATCGAGGAATGGAGCCCCGCAAATGTCAACCTGTGTAAGGAACGGCAGCAGCGCATCCTTTCGGATGCCTTACCCGCGTTGAAGAAAGACGGCATTTTGATTTACGCTACTTGTTCCTTTTCTCCCGAAGAAAATGAGCAAATGTTAGATTGGCTGATAAAGGAACATGATTTAAGTTCGCTTACCCTTCAGGTAGCACCATCCTGGGGACTTACCGAAACTGTTTCAGACCGATACCAGGCACGCGGCTATCGTTGTTATCCGTGGAAGCTGAAAGGGGAAGGGTTTTTTATGGCGGTGTTGCGCAAGAATGAAGGCGCAGATTTGGATCAGTTATGGTCGGGAAGCAGCAAAATGAAAACAGACGAAAAGTTGTTAAAGCGCGCGCAAGCAGCTTTTCAGCCGTATTTAAATACACCTTTTGCATTATTGCAGCACCAGGAAATGAACTATGCTTTGCACCCCGGGCATATAGCGTATTGGGCAGGTTTAAAAAGTAATTTATACATAAAAAAGGCCGGTACGGCTTTAGGTCAATTACTTAAAGACGTGGTGCCGGAGCATGACCTGGCGATGAGCATTCATTTGTCGGAAGCCGTACCCAGGGTGCACCTGGACTTCCAGGAAGCCTTGCATTTCCTGAAAAAGGAGGCGGTGCAGACCGATAGGGGATTTAAGGGCTGGCAAGTAGCCTCTTACCAGCAACTGGGACTGGGTTGGGGTAAATGGATGCCCAACCGCATGAATAATTACCTGCCCAAAAGTCACCGCATCCGCATGGATATAGATTAGCTTAGCGGCGGGTCTTCACGTAAAAATACATGAGCAGGCACCATAAAATGCCGATGGCCATTAATAACCAGAATATATTCTTCTGGTACCAGTCTGCCGTGCGCTTTTGTTGCTGAATACTGGAAATTTTCAGGTCTATATCTTCCAGTTGCTGCCCTAATGTATTTTTCAGGCGTTCAAATACCTGGTCCCTGAAAGTCTTGGGTAAATCCCTCGCCAGGAAAAGGATGTAGTCGGCAAAGACTTCCTGTTCATTTTTAGTCGCTTTGGCCTGGAATACGGACATATTAACGGTGTTCATCGCATCCAGGAGAAAAGCGGTAAAATGGTCCTCAAGTACGGAAAAACGTTTCTGTATTAATACCGCTTCTGAAAACCTTTGCAGTCTTTTGATCATCACTGCGGGGCTGGCGCTTGTACCCTGGTAAAAAGATTGCTTTTGGGAAAGCCATAATTCCGTATCATAGGCTTTTCGTCGCTCCGGGTCGGACAGTGTTTGGTAGGCTTCCTGGATCAGGAGGTAATGTGCCTGGCTGAAATTATTGCCGTCGTTTTTGTCGGGGTGATATTGCATTGCCAGCCGCCGGAACGATTTTTTTATCGTGAGCAGGTCGGCGTCAGCCGGTATTTCTAATATCTGGTAGTAAGTTGCGGACAATATAATTAGCTTTAGTACCTTGGTCAACAAAAATAAAGATTAGCCGCTTTCCCCGGGCAGAAAGTTTCCTGATTCCGAATAAAATCAGGGACGGCCTTTGATTTCTAATAGCAGAACATTATCTTTGGTGAAATTTGAGAATAAACTATATCATTATGCAGAAGCATTTATTAAGTTTTGGTCTTTCGGCAATCTTATTATCAGGCGCAGTTTTTGGCACGACTTCCTGTGTGAGAAATTATCGTTGTGAGTGTAAAATCACTTACGAGGGCAAGCCGGGATTACCCACTAGTCCGCCGCGGGAATATGAAATAAAAGATACCAATAAAAATGCTAAAAGCTTATGCCAGTCAGGGTCAAAAACTTATACGGATATGGGTATCGTCACTACGGAAACCTGCGATATTAAATAATTTTTTACTGTTTTATATAAATGAAAAAGACATTCTAAGGAATGTCTTTTTCATTTAGCCCTGTTAATGATCAGGCAAAAGATTTTAAACGTTTAATGAGTTCCGAACCCGGTGCGCCACCAGTATGTCGCCATAATAACTCTCCTTTTTTGAAGATCATTAGAGTAGGGATAGATTGCACCTGGTATTGACCGGCGATCTCCTGGAATTTATCCACATCAATCTTTACGACCCTGGCTGCTTCCCCGATTTCATGTTTTACATTTTCGAGCACAGGCGCCATTGCCTGGCAGGGACCACACCAGGTGGCATAAAAGTCGATCAACACCGGTTGTTCACTGTTGATCAGTTCCTGGAATTTATCTTGCATATTATTTCTTTTTAAGATTTATAAATACTTCTGACCCTTTTCGGGGTGGAATGCTGTTGTAACAATCTTCCATCCTTTCAATCTCAAAGAGTGTGCCAAAGTAAATTTTATACTCCGGGACCGAGCCGCCATAGGGCGGGCCGTTGTGGTCAAACATCCTGTTGAATAAAAGACCGATAATTTGTCCCTTATCACTTAATAAAGATGCCGCTTTGGCCGCATACGCCTGCCTTAATGCCGGGTTCAGGGCGCAAAAGAACGTTTGTTCGATGATCAGGTCATATTGTGCTTCATGCTCGAAGAAGTCTGCGGCAATTACTTTAACCGCCTTCGAGTTCCCGTATTTAGCGTTCAGCTGGTTTACCAGAGTTTCCGAAATGTCCAGTAAGCTGATATCGGTGAAACCAGCCTGTACCAGCGCTTCCGCTTCATAAGCATTACCACACCCGGGAATCAATATTTTGATATCCTTTCGGCTTACCGTTTTCATGAATTCCAGGATCGCCGGGGAAGCGTGTCCTATGTCCCAACCGGTTGCCGCTACTTGCCAGCGCTGATCCCAGTAACTACCGTCCACCCATTTGCCGGTATTCATTACATTACTTTAGACTGACAAACAAAATCAGATACTGGGACTGCCGTATTCCTGATGGCATTGAAACCTCCATCAACTTCTGTAAAATTGCGAATACCCCTGGATTGTAAGATGCTGGCCGCGATCATACTACGGTAGCCGCCGGCGCAATGCAGGAAAAAGTGTTCCTGGGGCAGGTTCCCGATCCATTCGTTGATTGCGGCTAAAGGTCTTAAATAAGCTTCATTTACATGGGAAGCCTCGTACTCTCCTTCTTTGCGCACATCGATGACGGTATCATTTTCTTTATAGCGTTCGGCAAAAGTGGCTGCGTCGATCCGGTCTACCGTATCTATTTCTTTTCCACTATTTTGCCAGGCCGCGAATCCGCCCTGCAGGTAACCGGCAACATTGTCAAAGCCTACCCGGCTTAAACGGGTGATCACCTCTTCTTCCATGCCTTCGTCGGTAACCAGCAATAAGGGTTGTTTTACGTCCACGATCATAGCGCCTACCCAGGGGGCGAAATCGCATTTAATTCCAATATTGATTTAGTTAGGTATTAATCCTTTTGAAAATGCACCGCTGTTCCGGGTGTCCAGAAC
>CAXYKQ010000358.1:0-5237 GCA_964277835.1 uncultured Edaphocola sp.
GGTTCGTTTATCAATAAACTGATCATCATCCCTTTTGTTTTTCTTCTGGAATGGCTCTATTCACCGGCAATAAAAATTATTTTGATTATTGGTGGATTTTACCTGGCTTATGAAGGGGTAGAGAAAATTGTCGAATTTTTATTTCACAGGCAGAAGAAGGGACACGAAGTAATTGGGAAAAAAGATACGGAACCGGCAGGAGAAGATACGGAAAAAACAAAAGTAAAATCTGCGATCACGACTGACTTTATCTTATCGCTTGAAATCGTTATTATCGCTTTAGCTGCAGCAAAGGACGGTTATGAGGCATTAAAATCCCAATTTGACCCTTTGACGGTTGAAATATTCTCTGTTTCGATAGTATCCATAATCGCAACAGTCGGTGTATATGGAATTGTCGCCTTAATCGTAAGAATGGATGATGCCGGGTTTAAATTGATAAAGAGAAGTAAAGATAAAGGTGTTATCGGTAAATTAGGTCACTTGCTGGTGAAATCGTTGCCTATTGTTATTAAAGTATTAGCTGTTGTTGGTACGCTTGCCTTACTGCTGGTTTCCGGCGGTATTTTTGCGCACCAGATCGATGCTTTACACCATACCTGGAGCGGTTTACCCGAGACCGTAAGACAATTTTTATTTGGACTTATTGGTGGTACTATTGTCGTGCTGCTCCTCGCCGCAATCAAGAAAGCGCTTGCACTGGTCAAAAGATAGCTATGCCCTTAAAATTCGCATGACTATATATGCACACTAGTTATTGCCCGTTTGCTTCCCTTGATCAATATTTTGATTCTGTTTTGCAATTTTTGAGTAATACTTGCTGCATAGATTGGAAAAGATCAAAGCACGAAATGGTCCCGGATAGTGGTGCTTCGCAATCACCTTGATGAAAACAGGCGTTTTTGTTGCTTTGCTGCCAGACAAAAGAAAGATCAAGATTGTTGCACCGACAAACGGTACGGCACAATAAATTTTTAATAAAAAGAAACCGCGTTGAACCAAAGATTCAACGCGGTTTCTTTTTACCGGATCTCGACCCTTTTTACGCCGGTATTCCCCTGTTCATCCGGGAAATACATCATGGCCGCACTGGCGGGGCTCAGCCTGAAGGTACCTTTAAACCGCGCCTGTACGTCTATTTCAAAGTAATGTACTCCTTTGGGTAAACGCTGACAATAGATACTCGTTTTGTCCTTAAAATTGGCCCTGCTGGCTTCAAATGGGTTGGTTTTTGATGGAGGCAATGGAATGCACCCCGCCGGCAGCGGCACATCGATCAATACATATTCTGCCTCTTTCGTGGCTTCTACTTTAATGATCAGTTTTAAAGATTCACCTTGTTTTAAAACTTCCTGTACCTCACCGCCATTGCTCTTAAAGGTACTGCTTACGATAAAAGTACCTTCTTTCTCTGCGGGATCTGGATTGAAAAATTCATAATTTACCGAAATGTATGCAGGGGCCATACCACTTTTCTGAACGTTCAATTGCACCGCTTTGTCATGAAGCACGATCCGTTTAGGAAAATTGTTGATCACTTCCGTATGACTTCCGGAGAGCGACACTTTAGTTTTGATTCCTTTCCCCGGATCCAGTTTTTGTGCTTTGATCAGGGAAGGCAGGAGCGTACTCAATACCAGCCCGCTTTCGGCGGTGTTCCGGTAGTAACCCTTCTTTCTTTTAAGCAGCAGATAATCCACTATTTGTTGTCTGATTCCGGTGTATGCCGTATCATTTTCGATCAGTTGATAGGCTAACAGGGTTGTCGCCATCTGGTTGCGGTACCAGTCATAGGAATCTGTTCCCCAGCTCAACCCACGTTCGTTCACGCTTGCTTCTTTCAATAATGCGGCCAATTGCGCTTTATAATCCATGCCCTGTGCCTTTCTTATCTGGAGCAATGAAAACCGGTTGTAGTAATCCAGGCTGTCAACTTTGATGGCATCTATATAAAACTCATAGGCTGCCTGCTGCCCTGCATTGGAAAGCGTTACCAGGCTGGCCAGTCGATCCAGGCTATCCATATACCCCAGGCGATCGTGCAAGAATTTATACCCTTCCCTGATGATCGTGTTGAGACTGCCATCTGTATTGACCTTTGCTAAGGCATTGAGCACATAATTAGTCACGCGGATATCCCCACTGTTATTGGCAAACCAACCAAAGGAACCGTCCCGGTTTTGCGCCGCCACCAATTTATTAATAATGGTTTTTTTAGTTCGGGTATTATTAAAATCCTTTTTACCCATTAGTTGTTTTAGTACTTCTTCATAGTAAATAGAGAGTAATTTACTGGTGATCTGCTCGGTGCAGCCATGCGGATACTCTTTCAGGTTATCAATTTCCTGGAGCATCACATCAATCAGGCTGCCTTCGATACTGATAGTGGTCTTCCCGGTAAAACAGGCTTTGCCATAATTTGCAGGCATCGTACTGAAGCTGGTATCGCCTGGCAATGCAGTAAAGATGCCTTTGCTTTCTGTTACGCCAACCGGCAGTACCGGGATTGTTTTTTCTTCCCCGTCCCGGTAGCCTTTATCGGTCTCCATAATAAAACTCGTCGTTAATGTTGCGGTATCTACGCTGTTGTTTGCCGGCGCGGTGAGGAGCAACTTTTCTGTTTTACCGGCATTGACCGTTAGCAATGCGGAAGTCTGTGTATTGTCCGGGCTGCTGAATTTGGTGGTAATCCGGAAGGGAGTGCCGGTATAGTTGACTACATTACCTACCGCTTCTACGCTATCTCCGTATCTTAAAAAACGGGGTACGGAAATCGTAGCGCCTAAAGGTTTGAACGATTTTGTTATATACATTTGACTTGCGGCAAAGCCTTTGGTATTCATCGCAAGGATGTAGGTTTTCCAGGAAGTGGCGGTTCCCGGGTAGGTGACTTCAAAGCTCACTTTACCTTCTTTATCGGTCCAGAGATTAGGCTCCCAGATTGCCCAGTCGCGAAAATCGCTGCGTACACCGGATGCGGCCTGCATATTGTCCATAAAACCGGAAATGAAATTCTGCGCCTGTTGGGACTTTAAAAAACTACCTTTTCCTGCTTGCTTTACCCCGGATTTTGTTACTATAGAAATTACACCATTAGCGGCTCTGGCGCCATATACGGCTTTAGTGGCGGCATCTTCCAGGGATTCCATTGAAGCGATATCATCGGGATTAATGCTGTTTATATCACCGGAATAGGGTGCGCCGTCCAGTATGATTAAGGGTTGCGTGTTGGCGCTTAAACTCCCGGATCCACGCAGCATTATACCCGGGAAACTGCCCGGTTGCCCGTTACCGGTGGTTATGGTCACTCCAGGTACACTGCCAGATAATGCAGCAGCAGCATTGACCACCGGGCGCCTTTCGATCTCTTCGGCGGTTACGGTGCCCACACTTCCTACATAAGTACGTTTATCTATTTTTTTGCCATACACTACCACACTTTCCAGTGCATCCTGGTTGTTATCTATCTGCAACGCGATATGATAAGCGGAACGGCTATCCAATTCAATTTTTTGAGTGATGCACCCGTAATATTCAACACTTATACTTTGGTTATTCAAAGGCACATCCAGTGAAAATAAACCGTTTTCGTCTGCTGCCACCCCAATGTCTGTACCCGATATAGTGATGGTAGCACCAATAAGTAAATCACCCTGATTATCCATTACTATCCCCTTAATTCTTCTGTTCGGACCATAAAATCCGGGGCTGGCCTTTGTATTGATGACCTTACAGAAAGCGCTTAATTCTTCCGGGAAAGAGCGCGGGTCAAGTTTTTCCCCCTTAACATCCAGGTGATATATATTTCGGCCCTTTGCCTTTATTACCAGTCCGGGGAGCTTGGATATGCCCGAATCGGCCCAGATGATCCATAAAGTATACTTACCCGTATCTACTTTAAAAGAGACATTGTTATTAAAGAATCCATTAAAGATTTGGGGTGGTTTACAACTGTTCTCAGACGTAAGGAGGAAAGACTTTACCGGCTTTTCAGCCTGCGCCAACAAAGTAAGGTTGCCATCCGGATAAATGAATAGCGCTTTCCCTGAATTTTTATTAAGAACATAACTTACCGTATAGTCTGGTTGCGGGAAAAGGCTATCATAAGTAATCAGCTTCAAGGTATCCGGGTCAACAGCGTCCTGGTAAACAGTATTAAACCCGGGATCAATACCATACTCGGGGATTTTATAATGATACCGTTGATCAGGACTGCGTGTGTCCTCCAGCATGCGTTGCATACCCGGTCTCAAGCTGTAGCTGAAGTTAAGTTCGGGAATAAAACTTGTCTTTAAGTTACCTTGCTGGAAAAAAAGCAGCGAGTCCCCGGCGTCTACCGGGCCTACAACGTATAGCTGGTTGTCAGTTCTGCGCAAATAGGGCTTGAAGGAGTTAACAAAAGTGGTTGGATGACCTGATAAGAAAAGTTTTTCTTTTTGCCGGACCAGGAAGGGTGTATTGTATTCATTTTTATAATAAAACAAGGCTTGGGCTAAGGCTGCACGCTCGTAGCTGTTTAAACTGTCCGGGCTATCGCTCTTGCTCACCTGCATATCTTTGCTGTAGGGTGTATTTAAAGCTATGCTGTCTCCGTTGATAAATATATTTGTCTTGGTGCCTGCCTTAAGCGGTGCCTTGCTGATCTGATACAGTGCACGGGATGAGCGGACACTGAGCGATCGGGTAGTTTCCTTTACTCTTAATGCATTAGGGTCGGTACCCATGTTGGCCACCCGCACATAGGCAAGCCGGCTGTCTGCGTAAACGAGGTCGGGCTGAACGTATTGTCCTTTTTCTTTAACGTAGATCGCTACCTGCGCGTAGGCGGAATCTTCCGTATTAAATGAATACAATACAAAATCTGAAGTGTCTCTGTAAATGTTACGATAAAAGAAATTGGTATCTAAGCCCAGTAATGACGACCATTCTGGCTGCATCTTTTCCGCGCGGAAACTCCTGAATCCGGATACATCTTTGAGGCTGTGATAATATTTCAACGCCTTGAGACCCGGCGGTATATAACCGGAAGAGGCCAGTCTTGCCGTAAAGTCATCTTTGAATTGGGCATTAAAAGCGAGCACGGTAACATTTGTATTGGCAATACCTTTATCATCAAGGTCTTTCAATAAAATATGTACCGAATCTTTTTGACCGGGATAGACTATATCGCTTTTGCGCGGGTCGATTAGCATTTTTGTTTTCATTTTAAATGCGGTGGCCTGTTTGTTCATAACCTG
>CAXYKQ010000359.1:0-3961 GCA_964277835.1 uncultured Edaphocola sp.
GCCTATTTCATAGCTTCGGTGCTTTTTTACACCCGGAGTGATAATTCCAGTGCCAAAGGCCTGATGTATTCTTCCTTTTTCTATTTGCCTTTGTCATTACTGGCACTGCTTTACGATAAAATCTAATCTAAATAATTTCCTTAATAATGGATACGATTAATTCAACAGAGTTCCTACAAGAAGATATGCCAAAACAGGCGCCTACGCGGAAAGTGAACCCGCAAAAGTTCGCCATGTGGTTTGCCATCGGGAGCATCACGCTTACCTTTGCAGGCTTTACCTCAGCCTACCTGGTACGGCAAGGACAAGGTATGTGGGAATCTTTTCAAATGCCGGCTATTTTCTACTATTCGACCGTAGCGATCCTGATCAGCAGCCTGACTTATTTATTGGGCCTGAAAGCGTTTAAGAAAGAGCAGTACGGCAACTATAATATGATGATGCTGCTTACCCTGGCTTTAGGGATTACCTTTATGGTACTGCAGTTTATGGGTTTTAAAGAGTTGTATGCACAAAATATCCGGATCAACGGCAATGTCAGCAATTCTTTCTTTTTCGTGATCGCCGGCGCCCACCTTTTACATATCCTGGGGGGAGTTATTGCGTTGATTATTGTATTGATCAGGAATGCGGTGATATCGAAAGAAAAACGCAAAGCGACAGGCCTGGAAATCCTGGGAACTTATTGGCACTTTATTGATATTCTTTGGATTTATCTCTTCATCTTTTTGATGATGAATCGTTAACGGGAGAGGGTTTCAGCAGATTATAATAAAAAATATTTTAACAAAAATATTAGTTAATTGGAATTCCTTTGCTAAATTGCACTCAATTTATAATAATCTTGGGTAATTATACACATAATTAAACTGTTTTTACAAAATTATGACACAATCCGGTGCACAAGCTAAGGCCTCAGTCTGGAATGGCGGCCAATCACCTTTTAAGGTGAGTTACGGAAAAATGATGATGTGGTTTTTCCTTTTAACGGATGCTCTAACCTTCAGTGGTTTACTGGCCTCTATGGGCTCTAGCCGCTTCTTACACGATATATGGCCTGATCCGAACCACGTATTTCACTCCGTACCTTTTTTCTCTGGTTGGGATGCCCCGTTGGTTTTTGTAAGTTTCATGACCTTTGTCTTGATCGTATCTTCTGTAACGATGGTATTGGCAGTACATGCGGGACACTGCAATGACCGTAAAGGAGTCATCAAATGGATGCTTTGGACGATCATTGGCGGTATTATCTTCCTGGCGTGCCAGGCGTGGGAATGGACCCACTTATATCATGCGGGCGCCTGGTGGGGATCTCATCCGAGCCTTGATGCAACACCAGTGTCACAATTCGGGCATTATTTTAATGCTCATAAGCCTTTAGTAACGGAAACACTGGCGAATAACCCGGAAATGGCCCTGAGCGCTACTCATGACTTCTTCAATTATTTCTTTACCATCACCGGTTTCCACGGTTTACACGTAACTTCAGGAGTTGTATTAAACATTATCATCCTGTTGAATGTGGTTAATAATACGTATGAGCACAGAGGTCACTATGAAATGGTGGAAAAAGTCGGTTTGTACTGGCACTTTGTAGACCTTGTTTGGGTATTTGTATTTACTTTCTTCTACCTGTTGTAATTGTAACAGGAGTACTGATAAAACTGATTTTTTAAATTAAGCACTCATTAGAAATATGTCTCATCATCATCATAACGCAAACGATCTCATTCACCTCTACGAAGGCGACCAGTCTAAATTGTATTCCGGTGTTTTAGCGCATCATGAAGATATTAATTCAGCGGAGAGCAAGGCAAAAGTTAAGAAGATCTGGAAAATTACTTTGTTACTGACGATCATCACTATTTTCGAAGTAACGGTAGGTTTAATGCTGTTTAAAAGCAACCCGGATATTTCCAATTTGGCCATTCATTTAAGTATTATCGCCTACTTTATCGTGCTTACAATGCTTAAGGCATTTTACATTGTAAAAGTGTTCATGCACCTGGGCGATGAAACAAAGATGTTTGCCAAATTCATCCTTACACCCCTGGTATTGATTTTATGGTTAGCTACCGTATTACTGGTAGAATCGGTATATCACTTAAGAATCAGTGAAACCTTCGGGCACATCGTAGCATCAGTTTTGGGTAACCATAAGCCATAGTGTATATAATGCTTTCAAAAAGAAAATCAAAAGGTTTTTTAATAGGAATTGCGGTGGCTATTTTGCTTCCGCTTTCTTTTTTTCTGTATTACAATGACTCGGTAACGCATGCGATCAAAATACCGAAGTACTACAGGCCGGTAGCCGTCGATAGTCACGAAGTAAAAGGAAAAATGCAATACGATACTACCTTTCACAAATTGAACGGGATCAGGCTGGTTAACCAGTTGGGGCAGGAGGTTGACCTGAACAAGGATTTGAAAGGGAAGATATTGCTGATCAATTTTTTCTTTACCCGCTGCCCGAGTGTATGTCCTATGCTGACCGACCATATCGGTGTAGTGTTGAAATCCTTCAACAAAAAGAATACGGACATTGTGCAGTTTATAAGTATTTCTGTTGATCCGAACGATTCGGTGCCCGCCTTAAGGGCTTATGCCGACCGTTTTACCACACAGCATGACCGCTGGTGGTTCCTCACCGGGAATAAAGACAGTATTTACAACTACGCCAAGAATGAGCTGGGACTGAAGCTGGAAGCGGAAACCCCGGAGGATTTTATTCATTCACAGCAAGTAGTGTTGGTCGATTCTTTCAGGAATATCAGGGGCTATTATGACGGACTCGATGTGAATAGTATCTCTAAGGTTGGGGATGACATTATTCTTTTAAAACTGGAAAAACGTAAAAAGAAATAGCAGATGCAGGGAACAATTAAAAAAAATGACAAGAAGGCCAAAATCCTGATTTACCTGGTTTCCGTGGTAATTTTTGGCGCGGTAGTATTGCTGGATAGCAAGGTGCTTAAGGTAGCTTATCCTTTTGATTTTGATGTACACAATTTTGCAACGTTCAATGCGATCGTTAACAGCCTGGTTTCCCTCTTATTGGTAGCGGCGTTGATGGCGATCAAAAACAGAAATATCAAGTTGCACAGGAACCTGATCCTGACAGCCATTATTTGTTCCGTACTGTTCCTGGTTTCTTATATTAGCCATCATTTATGGGCAGGAGAGACTACTTATGGTGGGGAAGGTTTGATCCGTACGGTCTATTATTTTATTTTGATCACGCATATTGTACTAGCCGCGGTTATTCTTCCGTTTATATTGTTTACAGCATATCGAGGGCTGATTGGTGAAAACGATCGCCACCGAAAGCTGGCCTGTTATACCTGGCCGCTCTGGTTTTATGTATCGGTGACCGGTGTTGTGGTTTACCTGATGATTTCTCCTTATTATACCTAAGAAAAATTTGTCAATAAGCCGGAAATTTTCGAAATTGCTGTGTACTGTTAGCAAATCGAGATTAAAGTAAATTATACACTATCATGGAAATGGAGCATAGACCTTGGGGTGAATTTTATGTATTGGAAGATGCCCCTACGCACAAAGTAAAGAGAATTGTAGTAAAACCCGGCGGAAGATTAAGTTACCAGTACCATAATCACCGTTCGGAAATATGGACCGTAATTGACGGTGAAGCGACCGTTACGCTGGATGGGGAGATAACCGTACTAGTGCCTTCAGAGGTATTCAGAGTCCCTCAGGGAGCAAAGCATCGGTTAGAAAACAAAGGGAGTGTACCGTTGACGATAATAGAAATACAGTATGGTACCTATTTCGGAGAAGATGATATTATTCGTCTTGATGATGATTACAACCGGCAATGAAATAACAGCTTAATTAAAAGTCCGCTATCACCTGATAGCGGGCTTTTTTGCTTCCGTTCCTTAAGACCACCGGGCATAAAAAAATACGGAGGCGATTTATATCCACCTCCGTATTTTTTTAT
>CAXYKQ010000360.1:0-9174 GCA_964277835.1 uncultured Edaphocola sp.
GGATGTATTACCAGGTGGTAAGGCGCACCGCTAATTACCTGAGCCCCAAAGCAAAGAATTATAATGACTATACATTGCTGAAATGGTTGCTGATGCGGCAAACCGGTTATGATGTTCGCCTGGCCGTGATCGACAATAAATTATTGTTTTATACGCGCAGCGATGATGAAGTCTATGACATCCCCTATTTTGACCTGGATCACAAACGTTATGTATGCCTGAACCGGCACGATTTTGAATCGATTCCCTTCTCCAGCCAGGAGTTGCTTTCGGTGCCTATGCCGCATCCGCAACAGTCATTGGCCGCTTTTTCCTATAGAATAGCCCAGTTACCGGAATTCACCGAAGATAATTTCAGCAATCGCTTTCTCGACTTTACGTTCCGGGGCAAATCGTATCATTTCAATATAAGGGTAAATAATGCTTTAGATACCCTGTTTGCGAATTATCCCGTGGTTAATTATGAGGCTTATTTTAATATTCCTATGAGCAAAACCACGTATAATACTTTAATGCCGGAGCTGAAGCATGCAGTAGCGAATATGAGCCGGCAGGATGGTGTGGCTTACCTCATGGAATTTACCCGTAATGCTTTTGCTTATGAAAGCGATCTGGATGCAATCGGTAAAGAACAAAGAAATGCTCCAGAGCTGACGTTACTCCGGGATAAAAGCGACTGTGATGACCGGGTGGCGCTGCTTTACTTTTTTATCAAGGAAATTTACGATCTGCCAATGGTCGTAGTCCAGTATCCTTCCCATGTATTACTCGGAGTCTCGCTTGAGGGGGTTAAGGGTTTTGAAATACCTTACCAGGGAAGCCAGTATATTGTAGTCGACCCGACTCCGCAATCAGTACCTTTAAAAATCGGCGAGATCGGTAAAAAGTATAAAAGGCAAGCTTACGAGATCGCTTACGCTTATAAACCTTAATAGCGCTCTTGCTCCCCGGCTTTAAGGTAAAGGGAAATGCACTAATGGCTTGTTACAGGCTTTTCATTTTTTTTGCGGTGAGTGGTATCAGCAAAATTTGCTATTCATTTTAGGGGACAGATTTGTTGGCGATGTGTCAGTGTTTTTAATGATCGTTCGCATTACGCACTTACTTTTTCCCGCGGGGATGCTTCTTGTAGCAATAGCAGGATTTTAAAGGTGATCCTGTAAATTTACAATACCCATACTGGAGAATCCGCCCCTCCGGCGAAAAGAAGTCGATGTGCTTGTGAAAAATGGAAGCAGAACGGCGCCCGGCTTTTAATGGCAGCTGCCTGGAAAATCTTCGTACCTTAGCGACATTTAAAAAATGTCTTAAATGAAGAAAGTTTGTTTCCTGTTCCTGTTTAGCCTGGGTCTTGCAGCCACCGCCCAGGAGAACCTGGACTATCAATTGCCCTCTGAAGAGATTTACCAGCTTGCGGACTACACCCGCGCTCCTGCAGTGAGTATGGACACGAAGAAGGAGTATATGTTGCTGACTTATAGAAGTACGTATAAAAGCCTTGAAGATCTTAACCTGGAAGAATTAAGGCTTGCAGGCCTGAGGGTAAATACGAAAACGAACATCAGTGCAACAGCGAGCTATATCAACAATATTAAACTCCGTAAAGTCGCCGCCTTTAAGGCCGAGCCGACACAGGTAAAAGGTTTGCCTGTTAAGCCCAGGATCACGAATATTTCCTGGTCGCCGGATGAGAAGAAGATCGCCTTCACCCATACTACTGACAAGGGTGTTGAGTTGTGGGTGGTTGATGTAGCTACTGCTACCGCTAAACAACTCACTGCAGACAACCTCAATGCCAACCTGGGTAGTCCGTACACCTGGTACCGGGATAATGTGCATTTATTAGTTAAAGTGATGCCCGCCGACAGGCCGGCACTCATCAATGCAAAAGATGCGCTGCCGAAAGGCCCGATTGTTTCCAATGCGGAAGGTAAAACTTCACAAAACAGGACTTACGCGGATTTATTAAAGAATAGAACTGATGAGCAAAATTTCGAAACCATTGTCAATGCGGAATTGTACACTGTTGATCTGAACGGAAGCAGTAAATTGTTCCTGAGTAAAAATATGTACGCCGGAGAGCGGTTTTCCCCGGATGGCAATTATCTTATGGTATCAGTGATCAAGCAACCGTTTTCTTATATTGTCCCTTTAAGCAGGTTTCCCAGTGAAACAAGCATTTATAAACTGGATGGAACTTTGCTCCGGCAAGTGAATGAAGTGCCTTTGATAGAAATTATGCCTAAAGGATTTTCAAGCGTGCGTACCGGGAAACGAAATCTTTCCTGGAGGGACGATAAGCCGGCCACCTTATTTTATGTAAGCGCCCTGGATGAAGGCGACCAGGCGAAGCAGGCAGATTACCGGGATGAATTGTTTTTGTGGGAGGCTCCTTTTACAGCGCCGGCCAAAAGTATGGGCAAGACGGTGCAGCGTTTTGCCGGCGTGGATTGGGGCACTGACAGGGTAGCATTGGTGTACGATCAATGGTATGATACCCGTAATCAGAAAACTTATTTATTCGATCCATCCGGGAGCAATAAAAGCCCTAAAAAAATAAGTGATCGTAATTTCCAGGATATTTACAGCGATCCCGGCAACCCGGAAACGCGTAAAAATCAATATGGGATGGACGTGCTGGCTATTGAAAATAATAACCTGTACCTGATTGGCGAAGGTTATACGCCCAAAGGTCAGTTTCCTTTTATTGATGAATTGAATTTAGCCACATTAAAGACAAAGCGTTTATACCAGAGTAATCTTAAAGATAAAAAAGAGGACATCATCTCTATCGAAGATTTTAAAAAAGGTATTGCCCTGGTGCAGCTGCAGTCTGCGACGGAATTCCCTAACTACTATTTTCGGAATTTTAAAAAGAAGGCTTCTGTAGAGCAGATCACCTTTAATGTCAACCCTTTTGAAAGCATCAAAGGTGTCTATAAAGAAGTTATCAAATATAAAAGGGCCGATGGTGTTGAATTAAGTGGTACCTTATATTTACCCGCCGGTTATGACAGGACCAAAAAAGAAAAGCTGCCCCTGCTGATCTGGGCTTACCCGCAAGAGTTTAAAGATAAGCACAGTGCCGGCCAAAGTAATCAGAACCCGAACGAGTTTACTTTTCCTTATTATGGTTCCTTTGTGTATTGGGTGACTAAAGGGTATGCCGTATTGGATGACGCTTCGTTCCCCATCATTGGGGAAGGAGATAAAGAACCAAACGATGATTTTATCAGCCAGCTGGTAGCTAACGGTAAGGCAGCTATCGATGCTGTGGATGCTTTGGGCTATATCGACCGCAGTCGTGTAGGCGTCGGCGGCCATTCTTATGGTGCTTTTATGACGGCCAACCTGCTGACGCATAGTGATCTTTTTGCCTGTGGCATTGCGCGTAGCGGTGCGTATAACCGTACATTGACGCCATTCGGTTTCCAGTCCGAGCAAAGGAACTTCTGGGATGTACCGGCTATCTACAGCGGTATGTCGCCCTTCAATACTGCGGATAAAATGAAAAAGCCAATTTTATTGGTACATGGAGAGGCGGATAATAACCCGGGGACGTTTACTTTACAGACAGAGCGTTATTTCCAGGCATTGAAAGGGCTGGGCGCTAATGCGAGAATGGTGATCCTGCCCAAAGAAAGCCATAGTTATGTAGCGCGTGAAAATATCATGCATTTATTATGGGAGCAGGAACAATTCCTTGATAAATATCTAAAACCAGTTAAATAGTTAATTGCTCCACAAAATAAGGGCCTTGCCGGTAATCATGGCAAGGCCCTTATTTATATTTATTGCTTTAATCTTTGTGTTAGTCGAGGCGATAGATTTCCCGGATCGCTTCCAGGTGTTTCTGGAAGTCGATGTTCAGGTCTTTTACCTGCCCGTCACGCAGGTCAAAAACCCAACCATGTACCGTCATTCCACGATCTCTTACCGCTCTTTGTACCACAGCTGTCTTCAATACGTTGATGCATTGCTCCTTTACGTTAACTTCCACTAAGCGGTCATAGCGTTGGTCCATATCTTCGATAGCATTCAGTTCCTCTTTGTTGAGACGGTAGGCATCGCGGATATTCCTCAGCCAGGGGTTCAGGATGCCGAGGTCTGCCGATTGCATGGCAGCTTTAACGCCGCCGCAATTGTAGTGTCCGCAGACGATCACATGCTCCACTTTTAAATGTTCCACAGCGTAATTGATCACAGACATTACATTCAAGTCGACATTGTTCACCAGGTTGGCTACATTCCGGTGTACGAATGCTTCTCCGGGTTTCAGCCCTATGATCTCCTCGGCCGTTACCCGGCTGTCGGAACAGCCGATATAAAGAATTTTGGGCGCCTGGCCGGAAGCCAGTTTGTTGAAATAATCACTGTCGTTTTTTAATTGCTCAGCGATCCACTGTTTGTTGTTTTCAAATAATTGTTCGATGTTCATATAGGATGTTGTTGAAGATTATGCGTTCATATTCCAGTATTTTCTGAGGAACCACTCCAGGCTCGCCAATGCCAGGATCATGAAGAACAGCCAACGTTCATCAATAATCGGCTTGTTCCGGGAATGGGTGTGGATCTTTGGTTTGATCTGTTGGTTATTGTTCAGACTGTCCTGTAGTTGCCTGAAATTATATTGGGTGAAAAAATGCCCCCCGGTTTTGCTGGCCAGCTGGTACATGAGTTGAAAATCGGCATGTGTTCTCAGCGCTTCGAGTGGGATATCGCTGACATGTAATAGCCCGTAGTCTTCGTAATTCTTGCCTTTCCAGCTTACCGTCCCTTTCAGCCGGTAGTCGCCCGGTGCCAGCAGGCCTGCCTGTAAGCGATAGGCATTACCCGACTTTTCAAAATTATAATCCAGCGTTTTACCCTCTGCGCTCAGGTTAAGCCTGGCCTCCGGTTCATTAACCAGCTCCCCGTTGGCATTCCGTAATTCCGCCAGGATAATCGCAGGTTCGTTGTCGGTTATGTTATTTTTCAGCACATTGATTTTAAAAGGCTTGTTGTCTTTGTCAACCTGGAGAAAACTTAAGGTCTGCCGGATGAGTTCATGTGTGGTATTGTAGTTGTTGAAATTTTTGTACTCATACATCGCCCACCGCCAAAGGTCTTCCCCGATCAATAGGCTATTGGGTTTTTCACCGGGGTAAAAGTTCCATACAGGCGTGCCGTATTGGTCGTTTAAAAGTGTTTGATCTGTGGGGGTAAGTCCTGCCACGATTGTCGACATTGGCGGCATTTTAGGTAAGACTGCACGAATACCTGCGGGTAAGGTAAATTGGTTGAATGTCTCTTTTAAACCGGGTTTAACAGTGCGCGCCGGGATAAAGGTGATACCGGGTGCAATTGTTTTTAATACAGGCAACGCGTTAGGACTGGTTGCCGTTCCCACAATATACCAGGTCGGTAAGTTGCTTTTTTCTGTTGGAACACATTGGTAGGCGATCAGTATATCGAACTCATTGCTATTGGCGGGTAGCTTACCGCTCAGGTTTTGAATCAGTTCAAATTGGCTGGCTCCGTTCAAGGCTTGTTTGATCACCGCGATGTCGGGGTGGGGCGCCTGGGCTAACAGCAGTACTTTAGTTTTCTTTTCCTTTACCTCTACAACCAGGGATTGGCTATTGTTCTGCAGGTTTTTTTCTCCCTCTGTTGCGGCAAGGGTGATGGTATATTTTTGCGGCCCTGCTTGGCTGGCTTTCGTTGCGAAGCTCAGGTTGCCGGCGTAATTATTATTGCTGATCGAAATGTTTTGAGTAGCGATTGTTTTGCCCTGGTGGATCAGGGATGCCGTGGTTTGTTTGCCACTTAATCCTGTAGCTACGAAATCCGCAAAAATTTCAAAGCTGTTATTCAGCGCAATGGTTTTGTTGGCATATATACCGGAAAGGCTCAGGTCTTTTGGTGTAGTGCTGTCACCCAGGGCGATACTATAAACAGGTGTTGATTGAGCTAACTGTAAGAACGCCGGGTTACTGCCTTGGTTGTAAATGCCGTCTGAAGCGAGGATGATGGCGCCCAGGTTTTTGTCCTGGTATTGAGTGCTGATCTGTTCCAGTGCCTGGCTGATATTGCTTGCTTTCTGATCGTAACGGGTAATGCTGTCTTTGTACAATTCAGCTCCGAATCCGAATTGCTGCACTGTATATTTCTTTTTTAATTGCTCCAGCAGTGCGGCTTGCTGCTCCTTGTATTTTGCTTCAAAGCCACCCAGCGATTGTTTGCTGGAAGTGGAGATGTCCTGTAGCCAGATGATGGTGGGTTTTTCTTCTTCGTGGCTTATCCCTGAAAAAACGGGTGCCAGGAGCAGGAGCGCGGTTAAACTACCCAGGAAGAATCGTAATAAAGCGGGGAGCCACTTTAGCGGCACTTGTTTTTGTTTGTCTTTCCGGTACACTAAAAAGGCAAGAAGTATTCCAAAAATGATCGCGATCGTCCAGTATAGCCAGGTCATGTTTTTTTTGCAAAGCTTTGCGTAAAGATAGGGGAATATGCTTTTTGTTTTGGATTGATGCGGGTTTTTTATTGCAGTGCCTGGAGGCCCTATGCCAAGTTGTTTTTTTTTTTAAGTTTGTTTTACAGCAACAAAACCCGGCATTACTTCCGGCGCAATTTTTTTCTTATTAGCGAGGTGAAAAAAGAGCCATTACAAAAATGTAACGGCTCCCGAACTTTACTTACTAACCCATCGTAAGTACTGCAAATTTCATAAAAATAAATGAAATAGAGAAATGTTTTTTGGCTTATTTAGTATTAATTTATTGTTCTATATAAGCGCAATTTGCCGAAATTTCAGCGACAAATTAATTAAAAAGCGACAAAATGTCTTCATTTTTATTTATAAAATGACATTTTAGCATTATTTTTTTCTGGTATCAAACTTGATTTACCTTGATAAACAATTTTGTACCATAATAAAATAAAAACAATCATATTATGAAAACGAACAATCCAATGAGAAATTTCGGCGATTTAATGGAAACCTTATTTGAAGGTAGAGTAGCTCCAATGTTCCGCGAAGAACAGCTGAATCATAAGATGCAACCACCGGTAAATATCTTTGAGTCTGAGAATATGTTTAATATTGAGGTATTGGCCGCCGGTATCAGCAAAGAGGATATTAAGTTGCAGGTAGCAGATAATATCCTGACCATTTCTTATGAAAAAAGTGAACCGGCCCAGGAGACTAAAGGAAAAGTATTGCGCCATGAATTTGCGGTAAGATCTTTTAAAAGAAGTTTTACATTGGGAGAAAGTGTAGCCGCAGAGAAAATCAATGCCAGCTATGAAAATGGTATCCTGAATGTTTCTTTACCCAAAAAAGAAGCCGTTAAGCCAACACAAATTGAGATTACGGTAAAGTAATCAATCAAAGGCTTGGTAAATAATCCAAATGCGGACGCAAAAGGCGTTCGCATTTTTTTATATAAAGGACAACAGTAATTAATTTTTAGTTTTTAGTTTTCAAATTACCTTTGTGCCCGCAAACGTGCTACTGTTTAATTGTTGAAGAATATTAATATTGAACTGATTACTCTATATGCTTATTTTAAATGTTACCACGAAAGTTGCTCACCGGATTGAGCAGGACTGGAAAAACTGGACCCGCGAGGTTTGGATCCCGAAAATGCTGGCTACTGGTCTGTTCGGAGAGTTCAGGTTTTGTAAGTTGAGAGAAAATGATGACGAGGAGGGGCGGATGTATGTGGTGCAAATGCACTGTGACAGTGAAGAAAACTACCAAACCTTCTTAAAGGAATATGATGAGTTGATCCGGCAGGAAGCTTATGCTCAATTTGGTGATGCTTTTATTGCCTTCAGAACCGTAATGGAAACTTTGCATTGATATTGCTTATGAAACGGTACCAAACCCTATTTTTCGACCTTGATCATACCCTTTGGGATTTTGAAGCTAATTCTTACGCTACCCTGGATCATATCTACCGGAGTTTTGAACTGGAGCAAACCGGTATTGTTGACTTCGAAGCTTTTTACCTCGTATATAAAACACACAACGAACGCCTGTGGGATCGCTACAGGAGGGGATTTATCAAGCGGGAGGAGCTAAAATGGAAACGCATGTGGCTGAGCTTGCTGGACTTTAAGATCGCAAATGAAAAGCTGGCCCGGGAAATGGCTGCCGTTTTTATAGAACTGTTGCCGAAGCAGCGGCAATTGTTCCCGCATACTATAGAGATGCTGGACTATTGTAAGGCTAAAAGCTATGACCTGAGCCTGATCACAAACGGATTTGAAGATACCCAATGGAAAAAGCTTGAAACTACGGGATTAAGTAGTTATTTCAGTCATGTAATTACCTCTGAAAAATCCAATAGTGTAAAGCCGGAGCCGGGAATTTTTGAGTATGCTTTAAGCCTGAACAACAGTCAAGCAGACCAGGCTTTAATGATCGGGGACAACCTGGAAGTGGATATTGCCGGCGCTATGGGGGCCGGGATCGACCAGGTGTATTTTAACCCGGGAAAACTGGACCACCAACATGCGCCGACTTTTGAAATAAATTGTTTACGGGAGTTGATGAGGATTCTTTAAACAGGCATTTTTTATCTCCGGGAGATGATCCGGTTATGCGCATTACCGGCGTATATATTTTTTTTGTACCTTAGTTTTTTACTTCACGCTGATACCGGATGCACACCTTATTACCTTTCTTCCTGGCGATGATAGCCGCCATCGTTCTGTTGAATATGTGGGCGGCAAAATTAAAGATCGCCTACCCGATACTTCTGGTGATTGCGGGTTTGCTGATCAGTTTCGTTCCCGGTCTGCCTGCGGTGAAAATTAACCCGGACCTTATATTTCTTGTTTTCCTGCCGCCTTTATTATTTGAGGCCTCCTGGTCGGTTTCATTTAAAGAAATGAGTAAGTGGTGGCGGATGATTACCAGCTTTGCCTTCCTCGTAGTTTTCTTTACCGCGCTTTCTGTAGCGGTAGTCGCGAATTATTATATTCCCGGTTTCACGATCGCCTTGGGCTTTTTACTCGGCGGAATCGTGTCGCCACCCGACGCGGTAAGTACCGGCGCTATCACCAAATTTGTCAAAATTCCCAGGTCTACCTCCGCTATTCTGGAGGGAGAAAGTTTATTAAATGATGCTTCGTCACTTATTATTTTTCGCTTTGCATTAGTTGCGGTAGGTACGGGCCAGTTTATAT
>CAXYKQ010000361.1:0-13135 GCA_964277835.1 uncultured Edaphocola sp.
TCAGACGTGTGCTCTTCCGATCTTAAATCATTATAGTATCGGTTCAACTTGCTTAAACCTGCTTTTTAAAATCTATACTTACACTAAATCTGTTTTAAGCCGGCAAGCCTCGTTTTTTGGATTCACACGACAAGTCCGAAAAGTTTGATTTTAATTTCCCTGACTTCACTTAAAGTATTGCGGACCTTTAATCGTTTTTATAGCAGATTATTCAATGGCGAAAAATAATTAAATAAAGAGACCTTACTTAAGCGCTTTTTTGATCTCGCCATTTCCCTGTACAGCTTTCGTCTGCTCCAACTCCGCACTTTGTCTTTTTTCCATGGGCTCATTTATTTGATCTGAAGGCTGTTCTTTTGCCATCTTTTTCTGGGAAGAACAAGAAAAAAGAATGCTGGCAGATAAAAGAAAGAGAATAGTTTTAAAAAAAAGAATACCTGCAGTTTTTGAATTGATGTTCATAATCGTAATAAATTTAAATTCGAAGATAACAGAATTAATAGAACAATTACTTGTACAATTGTTAATTGTACCAATTATATAAATATTGAACTGATCCAACCTTTTCTTTCGGTAATGCATCTATTAGGTTAAACAACAACAGGAAATAGAGTTGATAGGATCAAAAAGAATGATTTAAGAGGATTGAGAAAAATATTTTGTCAGAATTAAATTTTCATTATCTTTGGTTAATTATTCTTAAAAAATAAAACATTGAAATCATGAAGAAGATTTACACAGCTGCTGCTTTAATTTTTGCAGCATTTACAGGTGCTAATGCACAATTGCCGCAGGTTGACTTAGCCGCTACAGCTCCTGTGGTAGAAGTGGGAACAGATGCTCAAGGCCAACCGGCATTGATGGTTGTTGAAAACAAAGTATTTCCCGTAACAGGTACAGGTATCACAACTAACTTCGTGCTTACCGCTAATACCTTTGATAGTATTCGTGCGCGTTCTGCAACATTTGTAACAGGTAATGGTACGATTTTGGTTAACGGCGATAAAATTGCTGTAGCTAACCCGAGAATGGATGTAAGTGCAGCTGAAGGATTATCATTCCGCGTCTATACTTTATCGCAAGATTTCGAAGATACAGCAACATCATTATTAACTGTTGAGCCAAGTCTTACTAAAACAGACTCAATCATGTCATTAATGAATATTGACAGCTTTGAGAATGGCGTTCTTAGAAATTATTCTAATATATTAGTAAGCAGAGCGAATTTGGAAGTTGGTAAAGTTTACGGATGGTATTCTCACACTAGAGCTTATCCGTTCGATGTAGCAGATCCGGCATCTACTTATCGCGATACAATTCAGGGTAATAACTGGGCCTATACTCCGATTGTTTGGGGTCAAGGAGTAGGTATCGGTGGTGGTTTCAGCACCAACTACGATAAAATGGACATCTATCCTAATCCTGCAAATGGAAGAATCAATTACAGTGCTGATGTTAAAAAAGCAAGTGCTTTCCAAACAGTAAGAATTATGGATTTAGTAGGTCGTAATATGGTTACTGAAAATAAAGGAGCAACAGCTGCAGGTAAAGTGAGCGGTACTTTAGATATTTCTGCTCTTGCTGCTGGTACTTACACGATCCAGGTGATCACAGAGTATGGAGTTTCTTCAACTAAGTTTGTAAAAGATTAATATAGTCTTCTAATTTAGTTAATTATAAAAAAACAGTACATATTCTATTATTCACATACTTGTGCGTTTTTAATGAATATGTACTGTTTTTTATAGTTTAAAATTACAATATACACATATATTTTTTTAATTAAGCTTTTTGGGCTAAAGTAAATACAATGATTAGAAAATCTTTACTATTTGCTTCAATGTTTGCAGTTGGAGTTGGGTTGAATAGCGTTAACGCTCAGAAAGGAAACGGTGGTTTCCCATTAAGTTTCAAAAGTCCTGTAGAAGAATCTTCTTTTGGCTTGATAAACATTAGTGATGCCGTTTTTGATTCCTATTTGAATGGCACCAAGACAAGCACAGGCCAGATGTACGAAGTTGGTTGGGCAATTCCGGCCGATATGAATCTTATGGACGGTGGTATCTGGAAAGAATTGGAAGACGGGTCCAAAATTTATAAGACTTCCATCAAGGTGGCTAATGCGAAAGCTTTAGCGTTATATTATAAAGACTTCTTCCTGCCTAAAGGAGTAAGCCTCTATTTATATAACGAAAATCACAAGCAAATTTTGGGTGCTTACGACCACTCTACAAGTGCCGATTCAAGAATTTTTTCAAATCAACCTGTAATAGGGGAGATTGTCCACCTTGAATTGAACATTGCGCCTAACGCTGAAATTGAAAAGATTGCTTTGGGTTTGAACTTTGTAGGAGCTTATTACAGAGGAGTGGAAAATGAATCGGTGGTGTACGCTGATGAAACCCCTTTGGTAAATGATCCAGAAGTTGGAGCTGCTGCATCTTGTCATACAAATGCAATGTGCCCACAGGGAAATGCTCAGGATGAGGCAAGAAAGGCAACTTTGAGAATCGTGATTACAGGAGGTCCCGGAACTTCCATGGGATATTGCTCCGGTACACTGATTAACAATACCGGAAATCAAGCTAATGGTACTTGTAAACCATTATTTCTGACCGCAAGTCACTGTGACGAAGAAAATGGGATGTCAGATGCACACTTTCAATACTGGCAGTTCCGGTTTAACTACCAAATGAGCGCTTGTACAGATGGTACTGCACCAACTGATGCCTCTTCTCCGACAATGACTTCCGGTGCTAAATTTAAAGCAAGAAGTTATTACCCGAGCTTTACCAGCACAAACCCGGAATCTTCTTCTTTAGTGCAAGACTTTTTACTACTGGAATTAAATGGAACATTACCGTCCGGTTATCACCTGATAGGCTGGAACAGGTCCTCAAGTCTGACCTCTGATCCTGGCCAATCCGTTTTTTATGGGTTTCATCATCCTGCAGGCGATGTGAAAAAATTGTCTTTAGGTACGGATATCGCAGGCAATGGTACATTTAATCAAAGTACTGTAGCCGGAACGCACTGGAAAATGGGCTTCGGTATAGGTGGAACCTCTCCAGGTTCATCTGGTAGCGGCCTGTTTGACGCTAATGGATTATTGGTTGGCGACCTTTCCGGAGGAGCGACCGGTAACTGTCCTGCAGACGGTAAAAAGTATGGTCCTGATGCCTTATATTCTAAAATCTCCTATGGTTGGGAAAATGCGTTTGACCAAACTCAATTCCCGGCTCATGCGGGTGCGGGTTCCCGCTTAAAAGACCATTTAGATCCACTTAATTTGGGTTTGGGATGGTTGGGAACCACAGAGTCTGATAATTGTTCGGATTTTACTTCGGTAAAAGTAAACAAACAAGAAAATCTGGATGTTTTCGTCTTCCCGGTTCCTTCCAATGACGGTAAAATAAACATACAGTTAAATGTAGATAAAACTGCAGATTTTGCGGCGACTATAGTTGATGTTTCTGGACGTGAAGTACAGAAGTTTATGTTTAACAACAGGAGCACAAACCTTAAGTCTTTAGATTTAAGTCAATTAACGAATGGAATCTATTTCCTGACGCTTTCCAGCGAGTTAGGATATGGTCAATATAAATTTGTAATCACAAAATAACGTTTTTTAAACAAATAGGGTATATGAGAAAATTATTACTGACTACATTGGTAACTTCTGCAATATCGGTTGCCGCATTTGCGCAAACAAAGCAGGTTAGTGGTACTGTAGTTGATGACCAGGCTCCGTTAGGGGGGGCCACAATTATGATCAAAGGTACAGAGACGGGTACTTCTGCTGATGAAAACGGTAAGTTTACAATAGCTATTCCGGAAGAAGGCGCAACCTTGATCATCGAATATTACGGAAAACAAGTTAAAGAAGTAAAAGTTACCAACCAGTCCGACATAGGTACTGTATTTCTTGAGGAAAGTCAGGCAGAGCAAACCGAAGGAGTAACTGTATTCGGTAAGAAAATTGACAAAAGAACTTATGTTGGTGCGATCGGTACAGTAACTGCCGAAGAGATTGAGAGAAGACCAGTTACTAACGCTGCATCTGCACTTGCTGGTACTGTTCCGGGTATTACCGTTACAACCGGTAGCGGACAGCCAGGATCCAGCCCGGACATCATGTTAAGGGGTATGGGATCTTTAAGTGCGAGCACTGCTCCCTTGATCGTATTGGATGGTGCACCTTATTCAGGCTCACTGACTTCAATTAACCCATTGGATATTGCCTCTTTTGATGTATTGAAAGATGCGACTTCAAAAGCGGTGTATGGTGCACGTGCTGCGAACGGCGTTATCCTGATCACTACCAAAAAAGGTAAAAAAGACAGTAAACCAAAAATTCAATTTGATGCTTCTGTGGGAGCTTTAGCCAGGATGGGCAGAGAGTATCGCCGTATCATGGACCAAAAGCAATATTATGAAACTGCATGGCAGGGATATGTGGCTTACAAAGGCCAGGATAATAGCTTTTCTTCCGCAGAGTTTGTTGAATTGTTAGGTAACTATAACTCTTTCAATGTATCTAATGCAGATTTGATAGACCCGACTACCGGGAAACTCAATCCGAATGCAACTTCATTATACCAGGATGACTGGCAAGGGGAATTGTCCAGGATCGGGTTGAGACAAAACTATAACCTTGCAGTAAGTAACAATACGGGTAGAAGTGACTATTATGTGTCCGTTGGTTATACAAAAGATGAAGGTATCGTAAAGTATTCTGATTATAACCGTATTACGGCGCTTTTGAAAACTGAGACACAAGTAACCGATTGGTTAAAATCTGGTTTGAAAATTCAGGGTGCGAGAGATTATCAGCAATCTTTCCTGGGCGGCAACAGTGCTTATGTGAACCCGTTCTTTACAGCTCGGATGACGGCACCGATCTACCCGGTTTACAGATACGACAGAAACGGAAATCGTATGTTCGAGGCTGATGGCGTAACTCCTTTATTTGACTTCGGTTATAACACTGATGGGAACTTCCCGGGTGGTGCTGCACAGCAGATTCGTCCTTTTGGTAACAGTACCAATGGTTTGGCTGCACTGATGTATAATAAACCTTACTCAAGAAGTCTCACTGCCAATGGTATGACTTTCCTTGAAGCTAACTTCGCTAAAGATTTTAAGGCTCGTTCTCAATTTTCTGTTGATTTGATCAACAACGAGAACACGCAGTATTATAACTCTACTTATGGTGATGCGGCGAATGTATTGGGTAGGATGAACGTTAGTTACACAAATAACATGAACTATACGTTCAACCAGTTTGTAACCTGGACGCCTTCGTTCGGTTTATTTGAAGCAGATGCGAAAGGTAATAAGCAACACGATCTGTCTTTAACTGCAGGTCACGAAGCTTATAACATTGTTACCAGAAACTCAGGCTTTACAAGAACAGGTTTTGCATTACCTAACTGGTGGACCGCAGCTTCAATGGCTGCCGTTCAGGAAGGTTCCAGCGATGGTATTGATCGTATGGCTATCGAAATGTATTTCGGTCAGTTACAATACTCTTTAAACAGCAAGTACTATTTTGATGCAACGATCAACAGAAGTGGATCTTCAAGATTTGGTCCGAATGTTCGCTGGGGTACCTTCGGTGCGGTAAGTGCCGGTTGGTTCATTTCAGAAGAGAAATTTATGGAATCCACTAAGAATTGGTTGGATATGTTGAAGATCAGAGCAGGTTGGGGTGTTACCGGTAACGATGCGATCAATAACTATTATGCTTACTTAGAGCGTTATACAATTAATCATAATGCGAGTAACCCAGGCTTGTCTTTTGCCAACTGGAGAAGCGATAGCTTAAGATGGGAACAGTCAACCGACTTAAATGCGGGTATCGATTTCAGTATTAAGAAGGCCAGAGTTTCCGGTAGTTTAGATGTATACAGCAGGGGATCTAACCAGTTGTTATTCATTACTCCATTGGCGAGTTCAACAGGTTCAACAGGTTATTATGATAACGTTGCTGCCGTTCGCAACAGGGGTATCGAGCTGCAGGTTTCTGTAGATGTGGTTCGCCAAAAGAACTTTAACTGGAATCTTCGTGTGAATGCTTTCCATAACAAAAACGAGGTTATTTCAGTTCAGGGTAGAGATTCATTACCTGGAAGCGGTCTTGTGTTATTCAAAGGACACCCGATCAACTCTTATTTCATGCCGGAATATGCAGGTGTAAATAGTGATGGTAGACCAACCTGGTATAAAAAAGATGGTTCCATAACAGGAGACTACCAATCCCTTTTACCAGAAGACTATAAAATGTTTGGCTCTGCGTTCAGATGGTTAGAAGGATCTGTTTCTAACAACTTCAGATACAAACGCTTAGATTTATCCTTCATGTTCCAGTTCGGTTTAGGTGGACAGTTTTATGATAATACCTATGCAAGCTTAATGGCTTCCGGTCCGCAAAATGTTGGTCAGGCGATGCACGTTGATATGTTAAACGCGTGGAAACAGCCTGGTGACGAAAACAATCCTAACGTACAACCAAGAATTGATTACTCAAGTGGCGGTGTGGATAATACAGCAATGTCCAGTAAATTCTTAACAGATAACAGCTTCCTGAACTTTAAAAACATCAATTTAGGCTATACGGTTTCCAGCAAATCATTGGACAGAGTTGGATTTAAAGCGATGAGGATTTATGCTGCTGCTGAAAATGTATTCCAATTAGCATCAAGAATAGGAATTGATCCAAACGTAAACTTCGCAGGTTTGTCAAGTTTCAACTATTTCCCATACAGGACTTTCGTGTTCGGTGTAAATGTGACACTTCAATAATCTGATACGTTAATTAATTCCTTAAACAAAATATTATTATTAAAATGAGAAATATAGTAAAAAATTTAGCTATTGGCCTTTTGGCTGGCAGTACCATTTTTACACTTGCATCTTGTAAAAAAGATTTCTTAAACCAGTTGCCTACTACACAGGTTACTACTGACGAGGTTTTTAAAACAACTCAAGGCGCACGTGCGGCACTTAACGGTATTCATGCGACTATGTATGAATCATCTGATCACGATGCTTTTGGTATTCCATCGATCGGTATCATGTCAGATTTGATGTGTGGCGATATGGGTTCTGAGCGTATCGGTTCAGGTTGGTTTATCACTGCTTATTGGTACAGGGATAGAAGACCAGATAACACAGGTTCCTATATGTGGGGTTATTTCTTCAGAATAATTCACAATGCGAACATGATTATCGCAAATATTGATAATGCAACCGGCGAGCAGGCAGACAGAGATAATATTAAAGCGCAGGCTTTATTCTATCGCGCTTATGCCTACTTTAACATGGCCAACTATTACCAGTTCTCTTACTACGACAATCAATACATGGTTGCTGGTACAGGAAGAACGGCAACTTTGGCTCCCGGTGCGACTTTAGACCAGGCCCTTGGTTTGCCTTTGTACACCGCTCCGACGCAAACACCTAAGGGTAGAGCTACCTTACGCCAGACTTATCAGCAAATTACAAGTGACCTTGATCAGGCATTGCAATTATTTCAGAACTCTACAACTGTTAGTAGAGCAACAGATAAAAGCCAGATTGATTTGAGTGTAGCTCAAGGTTTTTATGCAAGAGTTTCTTTGTATATGCAAAACTGGGAGAAAGCGGCTACATTGGCACATCAGGCACGTCAGGGTTATTCCTTGATGAATCCTTCTGAGTTTGCAGGTGGGTTTAACAGAAATATCAATTCAGAGTGGATATGGGGTTCTGAAATCAACTCGGAAGCAAATGGTATCTATGCCTCTTTCTTATCTCACATGAGTAATGATATTCCTGGTGCCTACGCTGTGGCCCAAGGTAGACTGATCAGTGCGGCATTCTTCAAACCTACTCCATTGGGAGACTCCTCAATGATGATGGCACAAGATGATTATCGTCGTGCATGGGGAGAGGTAATTACTTACCTGAACGGTAGAGGGGACGAAAGATTTTTCGTTCGCACAAGAAAATTCAAACCTCAGAAGCCTAATTCTTTCCTTGCTGACTACGTACTGATGCGCTCTGCTGAAATGTACCTGATCGAAGCGGAAGCCTTGGCTCATCAGGGTCAGATACCACAATCTTTGGCTATTTTAAATGAATTTGGCGTAACCCGACAACCATCTTATAATTTCACAGCTACTGATAAAAATACATTGGTACATGAAATCTGGAAACAAAAGAGAATTGAGCTTTGGGGCGAAGGTTTTGGTTTCCATGAAGCAAAACGCAGAATGATACCGGTTATTACCGGTGGGGTTACTCCGGATGCAAATATCGCTTATGGCCCGGGTGGATTCAGACAACAGGTAGAAGTTAGCTCTGTACCTGCAGGTAACGCTAACCTGGTATTCCGTATTCCTGGACAGGAATTGGAACAAAACAAAGAAATGATCCAAAACTAATAGTTTTTGATTCAGCTCATAAAAAAAGACCACTAAATTTAGTGGTCTTTTTTTATGATTGATAAGACAGATAATTAAGATATTATCTGTTTTGAATATTAACCGATCGGGCGAAGGTATTGCGCATAGCTATAACCTTCCTCTCCGTCATTCGTACGTACGAGCCACCATTGATCATTGGCTTTGCTCACCAAAGTGATGACCTCTCCTTTGGCGGCTTTGCCTACGATTGGTTGATCCGTACCCGGACCTTTACGGATATTTAAATTACTGCTCTCTGTAACTACCTCAACTTTACTGCCTGAGACGGCACCGGCAACATCTACATCCATGACCACATCGCCCGTCAGGAAGTTAGGATCTATAGAACCATAGATATCCCAAAGCTTGTTTTTAACATCGGCAGTAGGTGCGGTTCCCTGGATGTGTAATACCCCTTCAGACTCACCGATACGTAAATCTGAAACACCCGAATTTGCCGCATCAATAAGGGCTTTATATTTGTCTTGTAATGACATGATTTAAATATTTTAATTTAAAAAAATTATTTTACGGTTACTGCTGACATATCTGTCTTTTTAGGCTTCAGGTTGTCTAAAGACTGTTTTAATTTCGTAACCTTCGCTTTTTCAATCTCGCCGGTTACAGTGATAACACCATCTTTTACTGTAGCCTGTACTGTTGGAAAATCTTTGGTAGCATCCACCACTTTAGCCTGTAGCTCAGCGTCTACGGTGTTGATTTCCGGAGCCGGTGTTGCCGGTAACGGAGCTGCTACCGTAATATTATTATTCACAGATTTTACACCCTCTTTTGAATCCATTGATTTAACTGCGGCCTCGGCAGCTGCTTTATCCGCTTCGGAATTTACAGTACCATTTAGCGTAACAACGCCATCTTTAACTTCCACAGTAACTCCTGGAGTAACCACTGCTTCTACTTTAGATTTTACTTCAGCATCAGGAACCGAAGATTTACAAGAGGTAAAAGCCACTGTGCCGGCCAATAATAAAACGGGAACTAATTTTTTAATTGTCATAATTTTTTTAGGTTTTGATTAATACCGGTAAAGATAAATAAATTAACCAACGACAATAGACGATAACAAATATTTTACAATGCGTTTTAGTTTCGTATATAAACAATATGGATTTTGTTATGTTAATTCTTTTATTTACCTTTGCGTCAGAACATTGAGTTGGGGGCAGGATGCCCCCATATTTTGTTGAAAAAATGGATATATTAAAACTAGTAAGTGATAAAGTGGACGAGCTGACTGCAGATTCCTCCCTTTTTCTTGTTGAAGTAAAAATGAAGCCAACCAATAATATTAAAGTTTATCTGGATGGTGATCAGGGCGTAAATATCGAAGCCTGTACCAAAATAAACAGGGCTTTGTATAAAATGATCGAAGAAGCCGCGATTTACCCGGAGGGGGATTTTTCTTTGGAAGTATCCAGTCCCGGGGTAGACGAACCTTTAAGGTTTTTACGCCAATACATAAAAAATATCGGAAGAACCGTGGAAGTGACTGTCGCAGACGAAACCAGCCACCTCGGTGTGCTCAAAGAAGCATCAGAGACACAGGTTGTTTTAGAAATAAAATTGCCTAAAAATAAAGGCGTTTCCACCGTGGAAATACCTTTTGACACGATTACCCGGACAATAGTACAAATCGTTTTTTAAATCAATTAAAAAGAGTATAGCCAACCAGCTAGCTTGACAAAATAATATTATACGATGGCAAGTATCAATTTAATAGAATCATTTCAGGATTTTAAAGAAGCCGAAGGCATTGACCGTTCTACCTTAATGAAGGTGCTGGAAGATGTTTTTAAAACTTTATTAAGGAAAAAATACGGCTCAGATGATAATTTTGATGTGATCGTAAATGATCAAACCGGTGACCTTGAGATCTTCAGAAGACGAATAGTTGTGGAAGACGGATTTGAAGAAGATGATAATGCAGAAATCCAGCTTTTTGAAGCAAAAATGATCGATCCGGATTATAGCGTAGGAGAAGAAGTTTATGAAGAAATTGACGTATTGGACTTCGGAAGAAGGGCTATTCTAGCTGCAAAGCAGACATTAGCGGCAAGAATCAGCGATTTAAAGAAAAATACAATCCTTCAAAAATACGCGGAACGTGTAGGAGAAATTATCAATGGGGAGGTCTACCAGATCTGGAGAAAGGAATTGATGTTGCTGGATGAAGAAGGAAATGAGCTTTTACTGCCTAAGTCAGAGCAAATCCCTGGCGATTTTTTCAGGAAAGGGGAGCCATTACGTGCCGTTGTGAAGAAAGTAGAAATGAGGGCAAATACGCCTGTAATTATTTTGAGCAGGACACACCCTTCATTTTTAGAAAAATTACTGGAAATTGAAGTACCGGAAATACAAGATGGCCTGATCACGATCAAGAAAATTGTACGGGAACCCGGTGAGCGTGCCAAAGTTGCCGTTGAAAGCTACGATGACCGGATCGACCCGGTGGGCGCCTGCGTAGGTATGAAAGGTAGTCGTATTCACGGTATCGTAAGAGAATTGAAAAATGAAAATATTGATGTAATCAACTATACGGCTAATGCTTCTTTGATGATCCAGAGAGCATTAACACCGGCAAAAGTTAACCGCATCGATATCAATTCAGATAAAGAGCAGGCAGAGGTATATATGGATACCGACCAGGTATCTCTGGCTATCGGCCGTAAAGGTGTTAATATTAAATTGGCACAACAATTAACCGGATATAACATTGACGTTTACCGTGATGTAAAAGAATCAGCTAACTTTGACATTGATTTAGAAGAGTTTGGTGATGAAATTGAATCCTGGGTTATCGCCGAGTTCAAAAAAGTGGGCTATGATACAGCATTGAGCGTTTTAGAGCATTCTGTTGAGGAGTTAACCCGTAGAACCGACCTGGAAGAAGAAACCGTTAAGGACGTACGTCGTATTCTGGAAGCAGAATTTGAAGAAGATCAGGATGAATCAGCATCTTAATCAGCGTCTTAAATTAATGAACAATCAACTTGTTCATTTGAAATATGTTCAAAAAAGGTATTGATAGAATTAGTTTTCAACCGTGCTGATATTATCAATATGATTAAATACAGATAGAATATAACAGCGTTATCAATCACGCGGTTGAACTCAAATATTAGAATGTCAGAAACAACAAATACACCCAGACTATTAGCCGCAGCCAAGGAGTTTAATATTGGTAAGGATACACTTGTGGAGTACTTAACCAAGAAGGGCTTTGAGATGGACGCAAAACCCAGTGCAAAACTTACAGAGGAAATGTACTTTGCATTGCAGGACGAGTTTGCTAAAGATAAAGCAGCAAAGCGTAAGAGCGATGCTATTGCTTTGCCTAAAGGCTCTTTGCTGGAAAATCTGAACAAGTCAAAAGAAGAGCTGGACTTGGGCGCTAAAGATAAAAAATCTGGTGCAAAACCTAAAGGCGCCAAAGAGGCAGAACAGCCTATGGTGACTAAGGAAGAGGAAACCATTCCTGAACCGAAAGAACAACCGGTAGCAGAACCGCAACCTTTACCGCAACCACCCGTTGAGGAAAAAGAAGCGCCTGCTCCTGTAGCTGAAAAACCTGCTGCGCCACCGGAAGAAGTAAAACCGCCAGTAGTAGAAGAAAAGGTTGATGCAACACCGCCGGCTGAAGAACAACCGGTAGCAAAAACTGAAGAGCCTGTAGCAGAAGAACCGGCAACGCCATCTCATATAGAAACTAAATCCCCAAAATTGTCCGGGCCTAAAATCCTGGATAAAATTGATTTAGACGGACTTAATATGTCTACCAGACCGAAAAAAGGCGCTGCCAAAAAGAAAGAAGACGAAGAGAAATCCGAAGATACCTCTAAAGAAGCAAAGCCGGTTGTCGTTGCGCCAAAAGCGCCTGAAACTCCGAAGCCAGCCGCGGCGGTCCAAAAGCCCGCTGACGAGCAAAAACCTGTACCGGCACCTCCTGCTGCAGAGCCGGAAAAACCTGCTGCGCCACAGGAAGATAAGCCGGAGCATATTGAAATGAATGCACCGAGACTTGCCGGTCCGAAAATTTTAGGTAAAATCGAATTACCGGTAAATGACGGTGGAAGAGGCAGCGACCGCGAGAAACGCAAACGCAAACGTATTCCGGTAGATAATAAAAAGCCGGAAGGGAATACTCAAGGCGGCAATAATAATCAAAACCGTGGTCCCGGCAACAACCAGAACCGTGGTACTGGCCAGGGTGGTCATCAGGGACAAGGAAACCAACGCGGCCCGGGCCAGGGTGGCGGATTTGGCAATCGCCCGGGTGGCGGTAACCGTCCCGACAACAGGCCGGGAGCAACCAATCGCAACAATAATAACAGCAATAACCGTGGTAATAACAGGTTTGGTAACCAACCTGCTCAACCTCAGGAAGTTGATCAAAAAGCTATCCAGGATAAAATCAGGGAAACGCAGGCCAAACTGGCCGGTGGTGCCGGTAAAGGTAAAAACCTGAAAGCTAAATACCGTAAAAGTAAGCGGGAGGAAATGGCCGAAAAACGTGCTGCTGCCGAAGCGGAACACGATGGCAGCATCCTGCAGGTAACTGAGTTTATCTCGGTTTCCGAATTGGCAACCTTACTTGACGTGCCGTTTACCGATGTGATCAGCAAATGTATGAGCCTGGGTATCATGGTGTCAATCAACCAAAGGTTGGA
>CAXYKQ010000362.1:0-8284 GCA_964277835.1 uncultured Edaphocola sp.
CTTCCGTTTTATCTTTACGGATGACCAGGATCTCCGCCTCTGTCAAGGCTTGCAATGTTTCCTGCCCCGGTTCGCCGGTGATGAAAGAGGAGTAAGCGGCAATCCAATCCCCCGGGAAGCGGAAGCAGTAGGTATAATCGATCCCTTCCCGGTTAGTGTAAAAAGAACGAAATACCCCGGAGACCACGAAGGCCACCTCCCGGCAGGTTTCGCCTTCACGGGTAAAGCAAGCCTGCTTATCCAGTTTCCGGTACTCAAAAAGTGTTTCCAGGCCTGCAAGTTCTTCATGGGTGAAAATGCCGAAGGAACCGAAGTAATCTTTGATCATGCTGTTCCATCCGGTTTAGTGCCGGATGCTGCAAATTAACCATTAACCGTGAATACGTGAATAGTGGTCACTACGAAAATGGGGTGTCTCCTATGTTTGCCCGGTGCAAACATAGGAGACCCCCCATTGCTAAGAAATTAAATGATTACCGTCCTATTCTTTAATAAATTTGACGCTGCTGATTTTCCCGCGGACCTCACTTTTAAGGATGTATAACCCTGCATTCAGTTCACGTACATCCAATTGCGTGTAAGTCCCTTTGAATTTAAGTTGTCCGCTGGCATCATAGATCATGATCAAAGCGTCCGCATCCAGGCCGATCACTTTTAAAGTTGTGGTTACGGGGTTAGGGATAATCCTCAATGCGGCAGTGCCCTCAAATCTTAGTGTGCGTACATCGGTATAAGTGTAGGAGCCGTCAGGAGCCATTTGCTTCAAGCGGTAAAAATTTACGCCTGTTAGAGGTGTTGCATCTGTAAAGCTGTAGCGGGCAGCTTCCGTACTCTTTTCAGCTACGAACCCTATCGGTTCAAATACATGACCGTCTGCAGAGCGTTCAATGCTATAGCCTTCGTTATTAAGTGATTTAGTCGTTCCCCATTGCAGCAGGGCTGTCTGCCCCGTACGCTTAACCGTAAAATACTCGATTTGTACCGGTAGCGCAGCAGTATTGGTCACTACAACTTCATCATAACAGTAAGCACCGGTACCTGCCGGTGTCCAGCGTAGCGTTGCCACCGTACCATTGGGTACCGTTACGGAGCTTGTAGCAGATGACGGATTGGCTATGGTTACCTCTTTACCGGCGGGCACCGAATTGGCGACACTCCAGGTCCCGGCCAACGGGCTTGCAGCCATGGTGAAGGACGATCCGGCCTGTAACTGGTCGGGGCCGGCATTGGGCGTAGCCTGGCGCAGACCGATGGTAAAGATGTCGACGCCGGATTTATCCGTGTCCCATTTTACACCATTAAATATCGCGGTATCTCCACTCATAGCGCTTGCCTGTATCGCCGTGTCTTCCAGATCATTATAAAGGCCATTTCCATTCCTGTCAATCAGCAAATAATAATCCCCTACGGCACTGATTGTACTCCATATAGTGCCGGTTTTAAAGCGCACCTGAGTTTCAAGTGTCGGCACCAGGTTACCTGTAGCCTGCGTACGCCAGCTCCTGGCGGGGCTGACAAAACAATGCTCACTCGAACGCTTGTTTGCTGTGGGGCTGAGCGTGGCGTTATTGTCGCCGTATAAGATATAATGCGCATCAGGCATGAAGCCCAGGTTGGCGGCATTAGAGGCCGCTACCGCCTGCAATCCGATTTGTAACAATCCATCGCTCCCTTCATTTTGTGCACTTACGGAATGGCCCTGTTTCTGGAAGATACCCATACAGTCTTCCCTTCCGATACCGAACACCCTGCTGTTATAACCTCCGTTCGCCTTGTTCCAGATAACATCACCCGTACCGGCTAAATAATTTTCTGCGTACAGGATGCCATATTTAATGGACAGGTAAGATTGTATTCTTTGCCGCTCCGCGGTAGTGAGGTTGCCTTCGTAGAACATAATTTCAGCCAGGTCAAATTCCGCAGATCCGTTTCCATATTCCGTATTATAAGTAGGCAGGCTGAGGGTCTGGTTGGAGGCAGACTCAACAGCAGTTCCCCCGTTCAACGAGATACTTACCTTACCGTCGCGCACATAACTAACGCGCCAGATACCCGTCTTTCCGAGCCCCGGAGTCGCACCGGTGACGATAGCGGTCGTACTGTTGTTCCTGAATTCCAGCTGACCGGAAGTATTGATCCAAAGTGAAGCATAATCAAACGTGCTACCGGCGCCATTTTGGAAGCCCACTATTTTATAAGCTGCCGTAGCCGCTTGCGGGCGGGCTACCACATAAATATCAAAATTACCAGTCTGTGTAAAAGGGGAGGTATTCTGGTTAAAAAACTTTGCATTGGTAAATGCCACAAACGGGTTGTAGTTGATACCGGTGAGATCTGCACCCTGCTGCCGGAATAAGGGGCTATTGGCCGCAGTAGTTTGTATGGCATTCACCTCCGTTATGCCACTATTAATCCATTCCGATACCTGGTTGCCGGTATTGGCGATGATGCCTCTCCCTGCCTGCAACCAAACCGGCACGGGAAGGCTGGTCTGGCAGCCGGGACTGAACTTGCTTAAAGCACGGAAGGAACTGGTATTGTAAGCTACAAAGGCCGGATCGCTGGAGCCATTTAAGACGTGCACAAAACGTACCACCTGGCCTACATTGTTAGCATTAAGACCAAATGCCTGCAAATCCCATTGCATGACTCTCAGCAGCCTGGAATTAGTTCTTTTCTGGGCTTCCGTAGCGGTGCTGCTTAAGCCGGGCTGCTGGCTGGCATACATACCGGCAACGGCGCCTGCGCTGGCACCGGGAAGGTTATAAAAGGCCCAGTGAGCCGTACCGACTGCAGGTACCGCACTCAGGTCCAGGGCGATCTCATTGCCTACAGTATTTCCGGTAATATCTACAAATTTAAAAATGTCGAAACTCCCGGATTCCGGGGGTTGTCCCACCTGGGTCATGATGATATCCGGTACGCCGTCATTGATCCTGGAAATATTAAACTGGTCTACCTGGTAGGTTACTCCCGAACCAACCTTGGGGATATTGAATACGGCGGTACCCAGGTCCAAACCCTGGATCCCGTCCTGCAGGTAATATTCAGGACTGGTGTAATTCGGAAGAGTGTAAGGCGGACTTGAGGCAGGCGGTTGCCAGATGCCATCATAGCGGCTGCCTATCCCGATAAAGTAGGAAGTCCCGCTTCTGCTGCCTAAGACGATAGGCATTGCACGGTAATTGACCGGCTCAAAAACAATTCCTTTCTGCAGCATTAATCCATCTGCCACCCCGGTAGAAAATGTTTTGGCAGTTGGCCCTGTCCCGGTAGTAAAGGCGATGAGATGGTGCGAAGTGTTGGGAAAACTCGCCGTAGAATCTGTACTCCAGAAGCCTCCGAAATCTGTGTAAATTTTTGTAACCTGGGCTTGTGCTACCGCGTCCGGTTTGCCCAATAGCAAAGATAGACTTATCATTAATAAGCCGAGTGGATTGTGTTTCATACTTATCTTGTTTGTTTATTTATCTATAGGGCAGGCAGATACTAGTAAACTAGTTATCAATATAGTTTTTTACAATACAAAATTCGCGCAAAGATAACATAATGACCGGGAATACCCGGCAAGTGGCTATAAATTAATGAACAGCCTTTAGGAATCAACCCCCTATACCGCTTGGACGAGCAGTGTTATCCGGCTTAAAGCAGAACTTACTGGTACATAAGGAGCAATAAAAAGCTACCTATTTAACTAAAAAAAGGGCCTGGGGCCCTGTTTTATTTACCGGATATGAATCAATAGTACCTTATTTTACAGAGGGAACAGGAGCGGTAGTTTCCATGATGCTATCTGTATTTTCAAAACTCCTGTCCAAATCTTTATAGCGGTAAGTCTCTGCAGTACCTGCTTCACATACCGTATAAAAAATACTGGCTTTTGCTAAAGCAGATGCAGCGAGAGAGCGCCTACTTTTTGCTTTCGGCACCAACTGCACGAAGCGATGCAGATACCGATTATCATTATAAGCATTCTGCCTGAAATAGGCTTCGTTCTCGGATGCAAGTTTGCTTACATATACATTCCCGGACTTGTCAAAATCGTAGTCCCGCATATCGGGCCAAAATATATTATAGTGTCGATTCGCGAACAGGCCATCTTTGATGGTTGCACGCCCGGCTTTATAATCCTCTTTCATCCCGAGGATTTCTTCCCATTGCTTCCGCTCTTGCTGGTCGGTTTCATTTTTAAAATATCCCTTTTCTGTTGCGAAATCAGACAAGCGCAGCAGCACCTGCCCATTCTCATTAAAAAGAGCGGCGCTGAAGGGTTCATACATACGTTTCGGCGGAGCATAAACGATCATAAAGTCATTATAAAGCCCGGCAGGTTCATAAAGGTATGCATTGGCGGCCAAAGGCAGTTCATCGTCCGCGTCTTCTGAGGCCAGCAGGAAAACTTCCGGCACCTGACCTTCTTCAAGCACAAAAGGCGCATCAAAACAGTTAGCCCCGTCATTAAATACCTGCCTTAAGCTGTCGCTATCCATTTGAAAGAAAGTGCGTCCATTGCCTTCAAAGTTGACAAAGTTGATCTTGATCCCTTTGCTTATACTTTTATTTTGCGTACCATATACCTGGAATAGATCGGGTTTGTCCGGGTAGAAAAATAAACGTTCGCGGTCAATACGATAATACCCGAAAACCGCGGTTGCATAGCCATACAATAAAAAAGTGCTGTCTTCAAAAAGACAGATCCCTTCATTGGCGCCGTACCTGCCCTCTAGCTGCTGATAGGGGTCTTTCCCGGAAAGGGACAGCGTATCCTGCGCACCGGCCGTTATCATCCCGAAAAATAAAAAAATGGCTGTTAATAATTTTTTCATACGCAACAGATAAGCCGCAAACTACGGTAATATAAAATTAACGGATCATTTCTTCCACGAATCCGCACTCAAAGTTACACTATATAACCGCGCTTAACCGGCGTATTTTCTGAAGCCCGGTTTTGCTCCACCGGCATTTGCTTTCCTTTCAAAGCTGCAGTTTTGTTTCGCTATATTCAAAGCTAATATTCCCTTTTCCCGCTATGAAGGCAATCCAGCCCGGAACACAACTACAACATAGGCATCTCCCCGCCGGCTTCTATGCCTGCAAGACCTACAACCACAGCAATTATTTTGACACGCGCCGACTTTGCGGAGCGAAATACCGGGATGTTGCCGACAGGCGCTCACATACATCAAGCGCTCATCAGAAAATAGATACAGCCTTATTCTTTTAAATAATAACTTATTTGCGCTGTTTCGCGGATCGAAGCACATTTCTCGCATGTTCATTCGCAGGGTTAAGTTTCAAAGAGCGCCGATAGGCTTTAAGTCCCGCTTTCTTTTTGCCGGCCCTTATCAAGCTTGCTCCGTAGCTGTCGAATGTGGTAAAACTATCCGGGTATAATTCGGTATTAAGCCTGAAAACGGCCAGAGCTTCTTTTTGCTTACCCCCGGCTGATAATTCGTTACCGAACTGGTTGATCTCTGCTTCGAGACTTTGAGCGGCAAGCCGGCCTTTTTCGAAATCCTGCTTTATCTGTTGCAGGGTTTGCTCCAGTGACTTGTTTGCTTTATAATAATCTGACAAAGGTACCTGGTTCATCAGCCGTTCTTTCTCGGCCTGTTCGGCTAGTGTTTCTACACTGTAATACCGGCGCTTTTCATCTGACACCTGCGTACTATCTATGTTATACCGGGTCCACTTACCGGTACGGGCATCCTGCAGGAATTGGGTACCGTAAATCTGCGGTTGGTTGCGTCGCATCCGGTCGCGGTCTACCGCAGCTGCGTACCACCAGCGGTTCAACGTCGTGTCGTGCTCAATCGCAATAGCAAAGTTATAGACCGCCATAGCAGAAGCGACCGTATCTTTTCCATGCTGTAATATAATACCTGCATTAAAGTGATCTTTTGGGGTAATCACTTCGTTAAGGCGGATCAATTCAAAAACCTTAAGCCGCCGGGCGCTGTCCCGCTTATCCAGTTCCTTCCAGTCAACAGCATTTCCAAGCCGTTCCTGCTGATCCTGGTCAGCCATTTGCTGCAATAGCGTGTTATCGCCCGGTGTACTTTGTCCGGAAGCCCGCAGCACCAGGAAGAGTAGCGTTAAGCCACACAGGAAGATCATCTTTCTCATGAATCAGTATTGTTTCGTTCAGTAATATTTAATAATGTACTCCACAGGCAGGCCATGTTCACCTTCCGTTAATACACTGTAAATATATAAAATATCACCAATTAGTGACTTATAAATAAAAATTAAAAGTTCTACACTGCTGCCATGTGTTGATAACATAAGGCGCTTCCCTGTTTTATTGATTTCCGTTAAAAGCCCGCCGTTCCGATGACATTAATTAAAACACCTCCTTTAACGATCAAAAAGACCGGCTATTTTATTTTGCCTGCTATGGCGGCATTTTGAAGAACATTCACGTAAACGGCTACCGGATGTCCTAAGGGTAAAAACATAGATACACAAAAAATCCCTGAACATGGGTAGATCAGGGACGATTATTTAACTTAAAAAACACGCGTTAATTCAGGGTGACTTAAATACCCGGCGATAATTTCGTTTTACCGGTCTACCAGTTCTTTGACCGGCTCTCCGTAAAAATCTATTTTGTCGGCTCCCTTTATCTGTAAAAGTTGGTACCATTTCCGGAAGGCCCCGATAAATACCAGGAGCATGAGTACCATGGCGATCACGGCAAGCACGGCCAGTAAATATTGTCCTTTAGGAATATAGATGTTCCTTACCTGTATATAACCCGCCCAAAAAGTGAAAACAGCCATACATACTCCCGGTATTGCCGATACCAGGGCGTATTTACCACGGTTCATCCGTATCAACATGGTCGTACACACAATAAGGCCACAAGCCGCTAATAATTGATTACTGATCCCGAATAAGGGCCATATACTGCTTACGTTACCGGTAAACACCAGGTAGCCCCAGGCAAAAGTGAATAATATACTGGATATGAGCACACCCGGCATCCAGTTTTTATCATTAAACTTCGGTACCACAGCTCCCAGCATTTCCTGCAGGAAAAATCTTCCTACTCTCGTACCTGCGTCAATGGCTGTAAGAATAAACACCGCTTCAAACATGATCGCAAAATTATACCAGTAAGCCGTCAGCTGATCCATAAAAGGAATTTTATTGAAAATATGCGCCATACCTACTGCCAGCGAGACCGCTCCCCCGGTCCTGCCATGCAGATCCAATCCTATCACCTGGGAGTAATGATCCAGGTCTACCGTATGCATAGCCGGATGGGCAGCCAGGAAGGCATCGTAAGTTTCCTTAGGCGTATTGATGGCGAAATAATCGCCCGGCATTAAAGTACAGGCGGCGATAAGGGCCATCAGCGCCACGAAACCTTCTACCAGCATAGCACCGTAGCCTACAAAAAGAATTTGCTTTTCTTTTGCCAGCATTTTGGGCGTGGTACCGGTTGCAATTACCGCGTGGAAACCGGAGATAGCCCCACAGGCGATCACGATAAATATGAAAGGTAAAACAGGCCCGCCGATCACGGGGCCACCACCCTTAATAAACTCCGTTATCGCGGGCATCTGTACTGTAGGGTGTATAAAGATCACGCCCACCGCCAGCATAACGATAGTACCGATCTTCAAATAAGTGGACAGGTAATCCCTGGGGACTAATAGCAACCATACCGGCAGCACCGAAGCAAGGAAGCCGTATACCGGGATGGCAATTGATATTGTTTTAATATCCCAGCTGAACATACTATTGATAGCCGGGTGTTCCATCAGGTCATGACCTGCAATAATGCCCACAATAAGCAATATACCGCCCAGTATGCTGGCAAAACCTACACTGTTTTTACGATAACGCATGATGAGCCCCATAATGATGGCGATCGGCATGGTGATCACTACAGTGAACAAAGACCAGGAAGCTTCGTGCATCGCATTGATACAAGCCAGCGATAAACCTGCCAGCGTAAGGATCAGGATGAATAAAATGGCGAAACCGGCAACCGTTCCTACGCCCTTACCGATCTCTTTGGAGGCAATCGTCGCCAGGCTCTGGCCTTTGTGCCGGATCGAGGCGAACAGGACGACCATATCATGCACGCCGCCGCCCAGTACGCAGCCGATAAGGATCCAAAGCGCTCCCGGCAGGTAACCGAACTGTGCGGCCAATACCGGTCCTACGAGCGGACCTGCCGCAGCAATAGCCGCGAAGTGGTGCCCGAACAATACATTCTTATTGGTGGCCACGTAATCCCTGCCATCGGCAAATTCCACTGCCGGGGTAATGT
>CAXYKQ010000363.1:0-6481 GCA_964277835.1 uncultured Edaphocola sp.
TAGATCGTTTTTGCCACCCCAGCTGAAGGAAGGGATAAATTTATCCGGGAAATCGCCGCCATAGATATTACAGCTCACGCCCACTACCGTACCGGTATTGAACATGGTATTGATGCCGCATTTGGAATGGTCGCCCATCAACAACCCGCAAAACTGCAGCCCCGTTTTGATCATCCGGTTCTCATGTTCGCTCCAGATACTTACCTCATCATAATTGTTTTTAAGGTTGCTGGAGTTGGTATCTGCGCCCAGGTTGCACCAGGAGCCGATCACTGCATTGCCCAGGAAGCCATCATGCCCTTTATTGGAATAATCAAAGAAAACGGTATTGCTGATCTCCCCGCCCACTTTAGAACCATGACCGATAGTAGTTGCGCCATAAATTTTAGCGCCCATCTTGATCGCGCCATGTTTACCTAAATATAAGGGACCGCGCAACATAACGCCTTCCATTACTTCCGCATCCTCATCTATAAAGATCGGTCCCGTATCGGTATTGAATACCCCGTCATAAACCTTAGCGCCTTCGGCCAGGAACAATTTATTCCGGTCGCCGATCACCCGGATGCCTTCAGGTATCGGAGCAGATGTTTTATTGTAGGTAAGCAACTCGAAATCAGCACGCAGGGCGTAATCGTTCAGTACAAAAATGTCCCAGACATTCTTTAACAAAACGATATTCTCCTTAAATAGTACCGGTTCGAAATCTTTAAGACTGCCTTTGTTGATGGCCTCGTAGTCCAGTTGTTGCCCGGTACGGATCGCAATTACCGTCTCTTCCTGTATCAGCGCCTGTCCGGAACTGAGGTTGCTGATAACGATAGCCAGGGGTAAGCTGGCAAAAATATTGCCGTTCAGGTACAGGTTGTCTTCGCCATATTGAGGGGGAAAAACCTTGTTTAGGAGAGCCGTAGTAATGCTCCCGCTTTCGCTGGCCTGCAGGTAACGTTCCCAACGTTCGCGCATGCTGAGGATCCCGCAGCGGATATCTGCAGCGGGGCGGGTATGGGTAAACGGAAGAAGGTAGGCGGCACTTGCCGTGTCAAATAAGTTGATCTGCATTTAATATAATAGTAACGATGCTTAAAAGAAAGGTGAATGTAAGAGTTATGGGGTACGATTAATCAAATGTTTTATTCAAAAACTCCAGTAAAGGCTTCAGGGTGGTAAAGGCATCCAGGCAATTTTTTACCAGTTTGTCTGAAGACAGGTCTTGATTACTCAGAGGTTTTAATGCGGTAAAGCTTTTCAGTTTCAGGTAGTCAATAGCCGGGTTGCCGGCTTCGTAACCTTTCGGCGGCCGGGACAATTTATCGTCTTCATTCAAGCCTTTAAAGGTGTTGACAAATAGTTTGTCTGAAATGATATCGTTGAAAGTTTCCCAGTTGTAGTCAATTTCCTGGCGGATATTTTTCAGGTGTTCCGCTTCGGGCATCCAGATACCGCCGCCCACAAAAGAGCTGTTGTCGGCGATATGCATATAGTAGCCTCCTTTCGGGCTTTTTTTGCCTTCCGGATTCAGGTACACACCGAAATTGGTTTTATAGGGACTTTTGTCCTTTGAAAAGCGGATATCCCGGTTAATGCGAAACAGGCAATCTTTTGGATTGATGGCAGCGAATGCGGGTTGATCAGCAGCCAGTCCGTCAAGCAATGCTTGTGTAAAGGTAATGAGCTGCTTACGTTCCTCTTCATACCATTTTTTGTTAGCGTCCATCCATTCTTTGTGATTGTGTTCCGCTAATGCTTGTAAAAACCTGAGATTAGAGCCGATATTCATATCAATAATGCGCTATAATGTGGATAAAGGGTGAAATTACAAAGGAATTTGCATATTCTTGTGGCTGGCGCCTCCGGATAGGTGCATTCTTTTATATAATTAGTTCGTAAATTTGCGTTTCCTATGAGGGGACCAATTAAACTTAAATCGGGTATGAGGTATTACATTTCGTTTTTATTTACTGCAGCAGTATTGTTGGTGACTCAAAACAGTTTTGCTCAGAAATTTTATGAACGTAATGAGTATGGCATTATGGGAGGCGCTTCCCAGTATTTCGGTGATCTTAACCCGGAATATAGTTTTAATAATATCAATGTAGCCGCAGGCGCTTTTTACCGTTATTATTTCAACCCTTATGTTTCGCTGCGTATGGGCCTGAACTATACCCATCTTGCCGGTAATGACCGTGATTCGGATAATCCCTACCAGCAGGCACGCAACCTGAGTTTTAAAAATGATGTTTTGGAACTGATGGCTATGGGAGAGTTCAATTTCTTTTATTTTATGACCGGTGACGAGCAACGCCGTTTTACGCCTTATATGGTTTTAGGGGTAGGGGCCTTGTATGCTAACCCTTACGTGATTTATGGCGGCCGCAGGGTGGGGCTGAAAAGTTTAGGTACGGAAGGACAGAATTTAGAGGAGTATGCTTATCGTAAATATAGCCGGATCAACGCAGTCATCCCTTTTGGTGCCGGCATCAAGTACTGGATCGCACCCGGAATTAACCTGGGTGTGGAATTCGTACATCGGTTTGCACTGACGGACTACCTGGACGATGTCAGTACTAATTATGTCGGTGAGCAACGCTTCCTGACCCCGGGCGGACAGCCGACTACTTCATCTTTGCTGCAGGACCCTTCCCTGCTTGTTAACGGCGGCAAGCTGGGCATTGAAGGCCGGCAAAGAGGCGACCGTGCCACAATAGACCAGTATCTTGTAGGGCAGATCACGCTGTCGTTCCAGTTGAAAACTTACCGGTGCCCTTCGGATCACCCGCTTTGGAACCAATAAAAATTTTGAACGCGCCGCATAAGGCGCGTTTTCTTCTTATAAAAATCCAATTTATTGATATATGGCAGTAATTTTTGATATGGACGGTCTTTTGCTGGACACCGACCCGGTTATATGGCTGGAAAGCATGCTCCAGGTGGCCGAGCGTTGCGAAGTTCCTGTTACTACAGACCTCTTAAAACATACTAAAGGCTTGCGTATTTACGAAGTGACCGCCTTCTGGAATGAGCATTTTGGCTGGAAGAATCCCGGTAAAGCCTTGCAGATGGCAGAAGATATCCTGGACACAGTGATCCGTATCGCACATATAAAAGGGAAAGTACTGCCCGGGGTAACCGATTTACTGGAAGCATGTAAGAAAGAAAATATAGCTATCGGTTTAGCCACATCATCCCCTCAGAGATTGGTGGACAGCCTGCTGGACTATTTTCACCTGCGGCCTTATTTTTCCTGTATCAGTACTGCTGATGATTGCATGCAGGGGAAGCCGCATCCTGAAGTATACCTCAATTGTGCCCAGGCATTACAGGTCCTGCCCTGGCGCTGTGTGGCTTTCGAAGATTCTGTCAATGGCATGGTGGCCGCCAAGGCAGCCCGGATGAAGGTAGTGGCGGTGCCCGAAAAAAATCACTATAACGATCCGCAATTCGGCCTGGCTGACCTGAAAATGGTTTCATTAGCGCATTTCTCTTTAGAGGATTATTACCGCTTGCTTCAATGGTAAGTACCAGGAAGTGATTGCAAATTTTTAAATACAAATTTTCATACATTTGCGGGATGAGAAAACAAATTTTATACGTATTCCTGGTTTTTATGTGCATGGGGTACACAGTTCAGGCACAAACGGGCTTTGTTAGTCGTGCCGCTATTTACCAGAGTATTCCAGGGTTTATAAAAGACCTGACTATGATAGACAGTATGCAGGCCGCCTATAACACGGAAATACAGGAGCAAAGTAGTAAATTACAGGAAAAGGTGCGCAGCCTGATGGCTAGTTATAGTCCAAAGGCCAATGAGACCTTGGAAATGATCAAGAAAAGAATGAGTCCTGCAGATACAATGGCCTTGAAAAAAGTCTTTGATGATAATGCTGCTTTAGACAATAAAGGGAAGAACTATGATGCTAAAATCGCCAAATTGCAAAAGGAAAAGATAGAACCCGTATTGACCAAAGTGGATGCGGCAATAAGGAAAATAGCCTTGCAGGAAAATGTAGATGTAGTTTATTTTTTTGAAGATGTAAGTACTGGTTTGGCTTATATCAATGAGAAGAGAAATTATACGGAAAAAGTAATCCAATTGTTACAGTAAATAAATTACAAAAGTTTTTTATTTAGGTACAAAATGTAGCGGTTCCAAAAGGGCAGCTACATTTTTATTTCAGTGTCATTTTGAATTAAAGAGCAACTTCAGGAAAAGGATTGCCGTATTTTATCCTCTCGAGTTTCATCGAGATAAAGCCGGATTTGAAATGCATCTTTCGCTGCATTTTGCGTGTTATGGTACATTTTACCTTTAGAGCAGAATTAATTCTAAGACAGTTTAACCGGCAAAGCCTTTCCCAGTTGATTAAATATGACAAAAAAATAGCTTTCTTTAAAGGAATAAGTCATTTATTCCTTGCTAGCCTTAAAAATGACATAAATACTGCCATTTTTGCATTTTTATAGCATTTGGCAATATAATTGAGTTTAAAGAGTAAAACACAAAAAGCAAATAAAAGGAAATAAATAATTATGGGAAAAATCATAGGAATTGACTTAGGAACAACCAACTCATGCGTTGCTGTAATGGAAGGTAATGAGCCGGTTGTTATTGCTAATGATGAAGGTCGCAGAACGACACCTTCGGTTGTTGCATTTTTGAAAAACGGAGAACGTAAAGTGGGAGATCCAGCAAAGCGCCAGGCGATCACCAACCCGGTTAATACGATCAGCTCTATTAAACGTTTTATGGGTGCCCGTTTTGACGAGGTAACCGGCGAAACAGCACATAGCGCTTATAAAGTGGTAAAAGGGGATAATAATACACCGCGGGTAGATATCGAAGGCCGCCTGTACACCCCACAGGAAATTTCAGCAATGATCCTTCAGAAAATGAAGAAAACTGCGGAAGACTTCCTGGGACAAGATGTAAGCGAAGCGGTAATCACCGTTCCTGCCTACTTTAACGATGCCCAACGCCAGGCCACTAAAGAAGCCGGTGAGATCGCGGGACTGAATGTTAGAAGAATTATCAATGAGCCTACAGCGGCAGCTCTGGCTTATGGTTTGGATAAAAAAGGACAAGACAGTAAAATCGTCGTATTTGACCTTGGTGGCGGTACGTTTGATGTTTCGATCCTGGAATTAGGTGATGGTGTATTTGAGGTGAAATCTACCAATGGTGATACGCACCTGGGTGGTGATGACTTTGATAAAGTGATCATGGACTGGTTAGCCGATGAATTCAAAGTGGATCATCCTACGGTTGACCTGCATAAAGACCCTATGGCCTGGCAACGTTTGAAAGAAGCTGCCGAAAAAGCAAAAATAGAATTGTCTTCTTCACAGGAAACAGAGATCAATCTACCGTACATCACCGCAATTGATGGCGTACCGCAACACTTAGTACGTAAATTGAGCCGTGCTAAATTTGAGCAAATCGCAGACAGCCTGATCGAGCGTACTTTAGAGCCTTGTCGTAAAGCATTGAAAGATGCCGGTATGGATAAAGGCGATATCGATGAAGTCATCTTAGTTGGGGGTTCAACCCGTATTCCTAAGATCCAGGAAGTAGTTGAAGCTTTCTTCGGTAAAAAACCGAACAAATCTGTTAACCCGGACGAGGTAGTGGCTATTGGTGCTGCAATCCAGGGTGGTGTGTTGACCGGCGATGTTAAAGACGTCTTATTACTGGATGTTACCCCGCTTTCTTTAGGTATTGAAACTTATGGCGGAGTGATGACTAAACTGATTGAGTCTAATACAACAATCCCGACTAAAAAATCGGAAACGTTCTCTACTGCGAGCGATAACCAGCCGAGCGTAGAAATCAACGTAGTGCAAGGTGAACGCCCGATGGCCAATCAAAACAAATCTTTAGGTAAGTTTGTATTGAACGACATCCCTCCTGCCCCAAGAGGAGTTCCTCAGATCGAAGTTATTTTTGATATCGATGCCAATGGTATTTTAAATGTAACGGCGAAAGATAAAGGCACCGGTAAGCAACAGAATATCCGTATCGAAGCAGGTTCGGGTCTGAGCAAGGATGAGATCGAAAGAATGAAAAATGATGCCAAAGCTAACGAGGAAGCAGATAAAGCGGTGCGTGAGCGTGTGGAAAAACTCAACCTGGCAGATGGCCTGATCTTCAATACTGAAAAGCAATTGAAAGAGCATGCCGATAAAATTCCTGCCGATAAGAAAACGGCTATTGAAACTGCTTTGAATGAATTGAAAGAAATGCATAAAGCAGAAAATATCGACGGTCTTGACGGTGCGATGGAAAAACTGAACGCTGCCTGGAACGCAGCAAGCGAAGATATCTACGCCCAGGGGGCCCAGCAAGATCCTAATGCAGGTGGTGCACAGCAAGGTGCCGGCCAAAATGCAGGCGGTGACGATGTAGCTGATGCTGATTTCGAAGAAGTGAAATAAGCTTAATTTTAAGTTGATATTTAAGGGGCGATCTGAAACAGGTCGTCCC
>CAXYKQ010000364.1:0-3252 GCA_964277835.1 uncultured Edaphocola sp.
CGGCAATGCCGGCTTTCCTGCGGAATTGGTACCGGAGCTCGTTTTGCTCGGCAGTTATCATTACGTAATAGCCGGGTTCTACTGCGGGAGTATTCAGAATGCTGTCAAAATGGTTTGGGTCAATGCGCAGCAAAGGGTGTTGCAACCAATCTGCCTCGGGAGAGAGGGCTTTATTGCTTATTAAGAGATCGTACACCGAATCCCTGGGAATCGGGTACACCTGCCCGAGGCGGCTACCCCAGACCATATTTTTAGCGCGGTCAAAATGGTAATGTTTTACCTGGGACATCGACTGCTTATGTAAGCATAAAAATAAGCAGCAGCTGAGCAAAAGGCGTGCAAGGTAATTTTTCATGTCTGTTTATTGTTGGGGTGACAGCCTATAGATGCTACAGAGATACCTAAGGTTGGTTGGAAGCGGTTTCATTTTGTGTAATAAGCAGGAAAAAAACAATGGTAATAGTTCAATAATATATTTATTATTAAAATGTATCTATCTGTAAAAAATAGTAGAAATACTATAGATTTTATGGATATGTTATGTACTTTCGCGATCGGGATATCCTGATTATTAACTTGTTACCCTCTTAAAATTAATAATGTATGAAACTTAATTTACTACTTCTCTGTGTGACTTGTTCTACAATGGCTCATGCTCAATTTTCAGGTACGTACGCGCCTGCCAACTGGACCATTACCCATACTAATTCCGCCGGCAATTCTTCTGCTGCAGTATTTGGTACGGTCGATACATCCGGTGCGCCGAACAGTATCACTATTAACGGACCAGATGGAAATACTAATGCCTATTCAAGTATATCCTATTCTATTGTCGCCAGCCAGGCAGGGACAGTAAGTTTCAGTTATTCTATCACCAATGCTGATGTTCCGGAAGCTGATTTTCTTTTCTGGGGAAAAAACACGACTATGATTGATTCAGTTGGTCCTTCTCCTACCGGGAGCGGAACGGTAAACTTTCAGATTGCTGCAGGGGAAAGGCTGGTAATTGGGGTGTCCACTATTGATGATCAACTCGGTGCGCTCAACGCTACGATCAGTAATTTTTCCGTAACAGCTCCTCTACCTGTGGAAGGTACAGCGCTGAGAGGAACTGTAACCGGAACGGGCAACTTGCTCAACTGGACCACATTCAACGAAGCAAATAATAAAGGCTTTGAAATACAAAGATCGTTAGACGCGCGTACCTTCGCTTCAATAGGGTTTATCCCGTCAAAATCAGCAACAGGTGATTCAAAAACAGCATTAGATTATACCTTTTCTGATAATGCAGCCACGCAGGAAGCTGTCTATTATCGCTATCGCCAGGTAGATCGTGATGGTGGGGAGAGTTACTCTAATGTAGTAGTCCTGAAGCAGGCAACTGCTGTAAATAAAAAGGTTTGGTCCGTTTATCCTAACCCGGTTACCCCATTCCAGGCTTTATCTTTGAACAACCTTAACGAAGGTACTTTGAGACTTTTTAATGCAAGTGGCATTTTAGTACATACACAATATGTGAACAAACAGGCGGTGTTGCCATTACCCGCTCATTTAGTGCCGGGCACTTATTTTGCTGTTTTACAAACGGTAACCGGAAAACAATCCACCGCATTGGTGATTCAGTAAATGAACCTGCTTAATAAGAAATAAACTGTATTTTTTAACCCTTTGCTGTACTTATTCCGGCAAAGGGTTTTTCAATTTAGTCCGAAGAATATCCGCTACCCGTTCATAAGTTCTGATCCTCGCAGCGACTGAAGCAGGTCAGGGCGCGGATGATCAAAAGCTGGAAATGTACCGACTTAAATTTAGTTAAGCGGGATGCATAAAGTAATATTCAGGCCTTTCGGCAGCCTGTTTATCGCGCATGTACCGTTGATGCGCTGCATACGGAATGCCATACCTCTAAGTCCGTTGCCATAAGTGAGCGGTTCTTTTTCAAAACCAATCCCGTCGTCTGTCAATTGAATGGTCAACAAATTTTCTTTCATGACAAATGATAGTTCAATATTTTTTGCCCCGCTGTGTTTATAGACATTATTGATACCTTCTTTGACACACAGGAAAATATTCCGCCTGACATGGGCACTGATACTGGTCTCAGGCTTATCGATCATTTTATTGTACCCAACCTTAACAGCGCTGTTTTTTAAAAAGCTTTCCGTATAGTTAATGGTATACAGGAAAAGGTTTTCCAGGGTGTCATTTTCCGTGTTTAAGCTCCATAACAGTTCACGCATAGCACTGTTCATATCTTTGGTAATATGAAGCAGTTCATCTAATTCATGGTCTAATTGCTCATCCCGGAAGTTCTGTTTTATAAATTCTGCCTGCAATTTAATCGCAGAGATGCCTGCCCCTAACTCATCGTGCATATCGGCCGATATGCGCATTCTCTCCTCCCCGATAATTTTCTGTTGCAGCAGTTTTTCTTCCAGGAGAGCATTTTGGAATGCTGCTTCTTTTAACTGTTTTTCTTTCAGGAAGAGCAATTGTTTTTTATTGTGGATAAGCACCACGAAAATGATAAAGCCTACTAATAAAAGCATAATGGCTATCGCGATCAGGTATGTTATTTTTATTTCTACTGGCATCAGCTGGACTTATTATTCAGGTTCTGGTTGGAATGAAACCGGCAAAGTGCTATCGTGATTACAGCGTAAAGCAAGGTGTTGATCACATACATCATATTCTTTAGCAGGTGATGGAAAGATACATCATTAGCATAAAAATAGTAAGAAGGATAGGTCCTGAAAATAAAACAGGCGCCCCACATCAGTAAGCCGGAGCTGGTCCAGAATCCCGGATCTTTTAAAATGCGTTGTTCCAGGTCATATTGTAACTTATGGTAGAACCAAAGCAGTGACACGATAATGTAAAAAACCGCTAAAGCAACTCCTTGTTGCGGATTGAACTCATTATCGATAAAATCTGTGCTGTATAAGAGGTAGCTGTCAGCAAGTATAGAGACTGAAAGCAGGGTCGCTTTCAGTCGCGTTGTGAGCAGGGAATAGGAGAAGTAAGTGAAATAATTGACACAAAAAATAAGGTAAATTTTGTACCAGAGTACGTTGGTAACTTCCTGTTTGCCGAAGATGTATTTAAGTTGCAGCAGGAAGTCCACCAAAACGGTCAATGCTAAATAAACGATCAGGAACCGCTGCGCCTGTGCACCTTTTTTTATGGCGAATACCACGGCGAAAGCTGTACAGGTAAATAAGGAGGCAATATAGGTCCAATATAACAGGTCGC
>CAXYKQ010000365.1:0-7681 GCA_964277835.1 uncultured Edaphocola sp.
CCGCGGCTGTATTACCGGATATAATTGATTTACTACCGGCAATAATCAAGAAGCAGTTCCACCTGGATCTTCCTGTTTATGCCAAAATTTTCCCCTGGCACTGGAAAAAATATTCGGGTTCTATATATAATGATGAATGCCATGTTTCTAATATAAACATTGGCTTACTGCTATTTTCAGTCCTTTTAGTCATGTTATTGAAAAAATCAACGGCTCGAAGAATGTTCTCTCAATCAAAATAAATATGAAGATTTAGTGTAACCTATTCAGTTATAGATTTACATTTATTATCAAAACAGCTCCATTTATGAAAACTACATCTTGGATACTTTTATTCCTTCTTTTTGCCACGATAAGGCAGGCATCATTCGCAAATAAAAACACGGAGTATCTACACCTGATCTATGCTGCCGAAGAGGAAATTATGTTGGATAATTACAAGCAGGCATTACAACGCTACAACGAAGCTTTCGACTTAAAAAAAGAAAAAATATTTGCAGAAGACATTTATAATGCACTGACTTGCGCCCTAATAATAAAAGACCAAGCGCAGTCCAGGAAACTACTCAACCAATTGGCGAAAAGTGGTGTAGGCGAAGCTTTCATCAATACCAAATTCGGGTCGAAGTTTGCATTTGATAAATCTTATTTTGAGGCTCAATGTAAAATTGCAAAAAAAGCAAAACAAAACTTTGAACAACAGAACCAAAAGCTTTTAGCTACTATAGATAAATTAGAAAAAGAAGATCAATACTTCCATAAACTTTGGGCAGATTATGTACAGACAAAGAAAATCGATTTCGCAAAAATCGAAGAGGACTCTATGTATACAGCGATGTCAATAGCAGACAAAAGAATCTCGAAGGAATTAAAAAAAATATATGATAATGGCAATACTCTTTCTGAATTCCAACTGGGCGCTTTTACCCGTTCGGACAAGAGCTTAGAGAATAAAGGAAAGGCTTACATTATCATTATGCACAATTATCAGGGGTTTAAAACTGCGGATACACTTTTCAATCCTATCCTGAAACAACAAATAGAAAATGGAGATATTAAACCTTTGGTATTCACGCTAATGTCTGATGCCAATAATAACAAGTTAAAGAAAGACTATGGAAATACTGCCGGGTATATAGCCCTTAAAGACCAGGAGTTATATTATAACAAATTCGTGTATGGCAACACGGAATGGAACAAAAGTTTGGATGAAAACAGGAAATCGATCCATTTATACCCCTTAGCCAACCAGCTCGCACGACTGTATTATAAAATGAATAGGAATACCCATGATTTTGCCTTTTTTACCGCATCTCTTTGGGGAACTGCCACTATTGAAACTGAATACTTCGACAAATATAAGCCATAGCTATCTAAGCTTAAGCCTTGCATTATAAATTTCCCTAATCAGACCATAATTATCCCCGATAGGTGCTAAAGCCTATTTCCTAATCATAAATATTAATCGTAAATTTGCCGCTCATTTAACCACATATTTATATCCCGATATGAATCTTTTTGCAGCTTTACAGCACGAATTCAGCCGTCGTCACATTGGACCTAATGAATCTCAAACACAGGAAATGCTTGCTGCCATTGGCGTTGACAGCCTTGACGCATTGATAGACAAAACCATCCCTTCTGCCATCAGGCTAACAAAGCCGCTGAATATCCCGCCGGCTTTAAGCGAGCAGGACTATTTGAGAATGCTGAAGCAGGTTTCTATGAAGAATAAAGTATTCAAAACTTATATCGGGCAAGGTTATTATGACACGGTAACTCCATCTGTTATCCTTAGAAATGTGTTCGAAAACCCGGGTTGGTACACCCAATATACGCCTTACCAGGCCGAGATCTCTCAAGGCCGCCTGGAAAGTTTACTGAACTACCAGACTATGGTTTCTGAACTGACCGCTTTACCAATTGCCAATGCCTCCCTGCTGGATGAAGCAACGGCAGCCGCAGAAGCTATGGCCATGTTCTTCCATGCTTTAAACAAAAACACAGCAGCTCCGGAGCGTCCTAAGTTCTTCGTAGACAAACATACTTTCCCGCAAACGAAAGACGTAATCACCACCCGCGCTACCCCATTAGGTATTGAGTTGGTATTTGGCGATTATCATACGGTAGACGTCGATAACACTTATTTCGGTGCCTTAGTACAATACCCGAACGCGATGGGTGCGGTGGAAGATTACCGTGCCTTCACAGAAAAAGTACATGCTGCCGGCGCGTATATCGCCTATGCAACTGATCTGCTCGCTTTGACCTTATTAACCCCTCCGGGCGAACTGGGTGCTGATGTAGCCATCGGCAACTCGCAACGTTTCGGTGTTCCCTTAGGTTTCGGCGGCCCGCATGCAGCCTTCTTTACCTGTAAAGATGAATTCAAACGCAGCATTCCAGGCCGTATCATCGGCGTAAGTATCGATGCCCAGGGCAACAGGGCGCTACGTATGGCATTGCAAACCCGCGAGCAACACATCAAACGCGAAAAAGCAACTTCAAATATCTGTACCGCACAGGCACTGTTAGCCAATATGGCGGCAATGTACGCGGTTTATCACGGTCCTCAGGGCCTTAAGAATATCGCTTCAAGGGTGAACATCCTGGCACAGGCTTTAGCGAATGCATTGAAAGAAAACGGCCACGAATTATGGTCCGATTCTTTCTTTGACACCGTTGTGATCAAAACCAATAAAGCAGCGATCATCCAAAGCCAGGCAGAAAAAGCAAAAATCAATTTCAGGTACATCAGCGAAGAATTAGTAGGTATCTCCCTGGATGAAACTACCAGCTTCGATGACCTGGCCGATATCATCAATATCTTAAACGATGTAGTGAATGCGGTAAGTTATGAAGCAGATGATGCGCATCTACTGGCAGGGGTTCCTGAATCTTTAGTGAGAAGCAGCCAATTCTTAACCCATCCTAATTTCAATAGCTATCATAGTGAAACCATGATGATGCGTTACATCAAGTCTTTAGAGAATAAAGACCTGGCGCTGAACACTTCTATGATCTCCCTGGGTAGCTGTACCATGAAACTCAACGCGGCTACTGAAATGATCCCATTAAGCTGGAGCCATTTCAGCAAGATCCACCCGTTTGTACCCAAAGAGCAAGCTGGCGGTTACCTGTCTGTAATCAAAGAACTGGAAAAACATTTATCAGAAATCACCGGATTCGCAGGATGTAGCTTACAACCTAACTCCGGAGCTAATGGTGAATATGCCGGTCTGTTATGTATCCGCGCTTACCACGAAAGCCGTAACGAAGGGCATCGCAATATTATCCTGATTCCGATCTCTGCACACGGTACCAACCCTGCTTCAGCGGTTATGGCAGGCTACAAAGTAGTTGTCGTAAAAGCTTTAGAGAACGGTAACATCGACGTAGAAGATCTGAAAGCAAAAGCGGAACAACATAAAGATAACCTTGCAGGGGTAATGATCACCTACCCTTCTACTTACGGTATTTTTGAAGAAAGCATTAAAGACATCATCAAAGCCATCCACGACAATGGCGGACAGGTATATATGGACGGTGCCAATATGAATGCCCAGGTCGGCTTAACCGCTCCGGGTTATATCGGCGCTGATGTATGTCACCTCAACCTGCACAAAACATTCGCGATCCCGCATGGTGGTGGTGGTCCGGGCGTAGGCCCGATCTGTGTAGCCGCGCACCTGATCCCATTCTTACCGGGACATGTAAGCACCAGCACGGAGAAAAATACCGCTCATAATGCCGTTTCTGCCGCTCAATACGGTTCTGCATCAATCCTGCTGATCTCTTATGCCTACATTCGTTTGCTGGGCGCAGAAGGTTTGAAAGCCGCTACGAAAAATGCCATACTGAATGCCAACTACATGAAAACACGCCTGGAGAATGACTATGATGTCCTTTATTCAGGAGCAAATGGCACCTGTGCACATGAATTTATTGTAGACCTGAGACCGTTCAAAAAAACAGCCGATATAGAAGCTGAAGATGTGGCCAAACGCCTGATGGACTATGGCTTCCACGCACCTACAATGAGCTTCCCTGTAGCCGGAACGATCATGATCGAACCTACGGAAAGTGAAGACAAGAGCGAACTGGACCGTTTCTGTGATGCCATGTTGTCCATCAGGGACGAGATCAGGCAAATTGAAGCAGACCAGGCCGACCGTAAAGACAATCCATTGAAAAATGCACCGCATACCATGTATGTGGTTACGGCAAATGAATGGGAACACGCTTACAGTCGCCAGACGGCAGCCTTCCCGCTGCCTTATGTTGCGGCCAATAAATTCTGGCCTACCGTTGCCCGTATCAACAATACTCATGGCGACCGCAACCTGATCTGTACTTGTGAGCCGGTAGAGGCTTACATGGAAGCTTAAGTTTTTCCAGTTAGCAAAATATCTTTTGCAACACCATCCTTATCCTGATTTAACAGGGCGAGGATGGTGTTTTTCTTTACCTTTGCCCCGCAAACAACAAAACAAAAAAAATGAAACAAATTTTACTCTCCGCGCTGCTTTTAGCAGGCGCACAGGCCGGTTTTAGCCAGATTAGCGTTGGCGTACAAGGCGGGATCGCCACCTCCCATACGGATGCTACGCCCGATCAATCCCGCTATTTTTACGGCGCTCACGCGGCCTATAGTTCTACTCCTTACCTGAGCCTTCAGGCAAATCTGGGGGCAGGTCAATTGGAAGGCGGCGATGAAGGTGCAGTCAATGCAATGCACTATACCAATAATTTTTTCCAGGGAGACCTTAATGTAAAACTTTACCCTGTCGGCATTTTACCAAAAGCACTACAGAACAAATACCTGTATTACCTCTCAAAAATATACGCCAGTGCCGGTATCGGACTGATGAACAGCTAAACGCAGATCAAATCACTTCCGGCGCAGGCTGATCTTTTTCAATTTATGGGCAACTACTCCGGTACTGATATGGTTATTCCGGTCGAGCTCGGCATAAACATCCCGTTGAGTAAACCTTTTAAAACACAAGGTTTTTACATCAGCGTGTTTTACAGGGCCAATTACCTGACTACGGACAAAATGGACGGTTACCAGCCCAGGCTGAGCAGCAATGAAAGCAAGGATACCTATACCAATTTTGGAGCGGGCATCAGTTACCGTTTTTAAGGCTAACAATCATAAAAAATCGCCCTGTACAATAGCACAGGGCGATTTTTTTATCGTTATAAAAACTGCATTAAAGCTGATGGAATATCTGGCTGTCTGTATTGTTACTAGGCAAGCTTCTCATCTTATTTTTATAGCCCGCAGTCTGAACCCAATAAACGATAAATAGAACCAGCCAGGCAATTCCTACCATTGAGCTTAGAAAAGATAAAGCACCGCTTTGACGTGCGGATATTGAAGCCAACTGTTCCATATCTCCTGCTAAAGATGCCTTATAGGTGTCAATGGTACCCGACAATGTAAAAAAAGAAATAACCCAGCTGATTGCCCTGCATATCGTCATGGCCATACCCGTTGTGAATGTAGGCTTAGAGTTATCCAATAACTGGCCTTTAGATTTATACTCCGCAGCAATCGTCTCAGAGATTTTCCTTACCGCAATAAAGGAATAAATTGTGCCCACAACGGGGATGATCATAATCCAAACATTCCCGGGCGCCATTTTACGGTTTTCCGGAGCAGCCGCTTTGACGGTGTTTTGCAAATTCAACAGGTAGAGTACTGCAATAAGGACAACTATTGCCAATCCTATAAAAACGAAAAAAAGCATGATGCCAAGTGCTGCTGCCATATAATTTTAGTATTAAATAGTTATTAAAATTTAAAATACGCTGAATCTAGCTGACCATTAGAAATTATTAAAAATTGCGCTATCGGAACCATTGTCGTGTAACATCCTCATTTTATTTTTATACCCTGCTGTTTTCACCCAATAAATAATCATTATCACTAACCAGGCAATGCTAAAGATCATCATTACAGCAGAATAGCCCAACACATCTGATCTTGTAGAGTATGCTATGATCTCTTCCTGTGTCATCACAGAGGGATCAACAGAATCAAACATTAAACGCGAGTAAATATTTAAAATATAAATAATTAGAGAAAAAACAGCAAAGGTAAGCCCCAAAGTATAAGTAGGTCTTTGCGCAGGCAAACTATGCCCTTTTGATTGATATTCGGCCGCAATGGTATCAGCTATTTTTCCGGCCACCACGAAGCTGTAAAAAGTCCCGATTACAGGTACTAACTGAATCCATACATAACCCGGCTTTATCATTCGGTTTTCTGGTGCAGCGGCCTTGATTGTATTTTGCAAATTCAACAGGAAAAGAACCGCGATTACAATTACGATAATCCAGGTAACCGCCTGTACGGCAACTTGAAATGTCTCCATATTTAAAATTTTAAGCCAAAATACTAACTTATCTTAAAAGAGCAAATTCCAAGCTCTGTTTTTATTTATCAACATTGTGGAAAATAGGTATTTTTTGACACTTCCCAGGGCTTAAAAAGCTTATATTTGCGATACTTTTTAAGCAATTAATATGAGTGAAAACAATAATGGTTTACCACCGGAGGAGTTGAACCCGGAACCAGAAAACAACAGGGTCGTAGCCGTAAATATTGAAGAGCAGATGAAGTCCGCCTATATCGACTACTCTATGTCGGTAATCGTGGGCCGTGCCCTTCCTGATGTACGCGATGGCCTGAAGCCGGTACACCGCCGTATCCTGTACGCGATGAACGAACTGGGTATGGATTTCAACAAACCTTACAAGAAATCTGCACGTGTCGTAGGAGAAGTATTGGGTAAATATCACCCGCACGGAGACTCCTCTGTTTACGATGCCATGGTGCGTATGGCCCAACCCTGGAGCATGCGCTACATGATGGTTGACGGACAGGGTAACTTTGGCTCCCAGGATGGCGACGGACCGGCAGCTATGCGTTACACCGAGGTGAGAATGCAGCGTTATGCCGAGAGCATGATCGAGGATATCGAAAAAGATACCGTAGATTTCGGTTTGAACTTTGATGACAGCTTAAAAGAACCGACCGTATTGCCCACCCGTGTACCCCAGTTACTGGTGAACGGGTCCAGCGGTATTGCTGTAGGTATGGCCACCAATATCATGCCGCACAACCTTACCGAGGTGATTGACGGATGTATTGCTTATATCAACAATAAAGACATTCTTATAGAGGAGCTCATGAATTATGTGAAAGCTCCCGACTTCCCTACCGGCGGTATCATCTATGGCATCGACGGCATCCGCCAGGGCTTTATGACCGGCCGCGGCAGGGTGGTATTAAGAGGTAAGGTAGATATCGAAACCCTTAAAAACGGCAAAGACCAGATTGTGATCACCGAAGTACCTTACCAGGTAAGCCGTGATGCACTGGCCGAAAAAATCGGTTACCTGGTCAACAACAAGATCATTGACGGCATTACCCACGTAGCGAATGAATCCAACAAAGACGGTACCCGTATCGTCGTGGAATTGCGCCGCGATGCCGTAGCTCAGGTCATCATCAACCAACTGTACAAATACAGTGAATTGCAGACTTCTTACGGTATCAATAACGTAGCCCTGGTCAATGGCCGTCCACGCACGCTGAACCTGAAAGATATGATCGCTGAATTCGTCGGGTTCAGACTGGAAGTCGTTACCCGCCGTACTAAGTATGAAT
>CAXYKQ010000366.1:0-8502 GCA_964277835.1 uncultured Edaphocola sp.
AGAAGAGGCGAAGAAAAGAGCACATATTCTCGAAGGGTATATGAAAGTGATCGGCACCAAATCCGACCTGGACGAAGCGATCCGCATTATCCGCGAAAGCACCACACCGGATGAGGCAAGAGAAGGCCTGATCAGCCGTTTCGACCTTTCAGAAATCCAGGCAAGAGCGATCCTGGAATTGCGCCTGCGTACCCTGACCGGCCTGGAAATTGACAAGATCAGAAGTGAATACGAAGCATTAATGAAAACGATCGCTCACCTGGAAGAGTTACTGGCCAATGAATCTTTGCGTTTCGACATCATCAAAGAAGAGTTACTGGAAGTACAAAAGAAATATGGCGACGAGCGCCGTTCCGAGATCCAATACGCTTCCGGCGAAATGCGCATTGAAGATATGATCGCTGATGAAGATGTGGTCATCACCATTTCTCACCTGGGATATATCAAGCGTACTTCAGTAGCCGACTACCGGTCCCAGAAACGCGGCGGACGCGGCGCGATGGGCGGCAAGACAAGACAGGAAGATTACCTGGAGCACTTATTTATCGCTTCTACACATCATACACTACTCTTCTTTACTGAGAAAGGAAGATGCTACTGGCTAAAGGTATACGAAATTCCGGAAACCGATAAAAACGCCAAAGGACGCGCGATACAGAACCTGATGCAGATTCCTTCAGACGATAAGATCCGCGTCATTCTGGATGTGCCGAATTTGTCGGATGAGGCATTCGTGGAAAATCACAACATCGTATTGTGCACACGGCAGGGTATCATTAAGAAAACCAAACTGAAAGACTTCAGCCGCCCGCGTCAAACCGGGGTGAATGCGATCACCATCAATGAGGGGGATCAGTTACTGGACGCCGCATTGACCGATGGAAACAGCTTCATCATGATGGCCGTCAAGTCGGGCCGCGCGATCAGTTTCCCTGAAGAAAAAGTACGTGCAACCGGCCGTGGCGCTATCGGCGTCGGCGGTATCGAACTGGAATCTGAAAATGATGCCGTAATCGGTATGATCTGCTTATCGAAAGAGTTTAAAGATCGTGACAAGCAAGTACTGGTTGTTTCTGAAAACGGCATGGGTAAACGTACACCATTCTTTGAAATACTGGGCGATGAAGCCACCGATGAAGATAAAGACAAAGCATTTACCCTGAAGAATGAAGACGGTACAGAGCACCTTTACCAACTAAGCTACAGGATCACCAACCGTGGTGGTAAAGGGGTAAAAACCATGAATATTACCGAGAAAACAGGCGCCTTAGCCGGCCTGCTATCAGTAACGCAAACGGATGATCTTATGATCACCTGCAAAAGCGGCTTAACCATCCGGATGAAGGTAGACAGTGTAAGAGAAGCCGGCCGTGCCACGCAAGGCGTTAAGCTGATTAACCTGGACAACAATGACCGGATCGCCGCTATTGCACGCATACAAGAGCAGGACGAGAAAGAGGAAGAAGTAATAACAGAAGAAAATACAGATACAACAGCAACAGCGAACCCGGACCATTCCAGTGAAGACACGGCAACAGATGCACCTTCCACAGATGCCCCCGACGAAGCCTAAGCAGATAAACAAAATCAATGGCACAATTAAATTTAAATAAACCGGTAGCGTTTTTTGACCTGGAAACAACAGGTGTAGACCCGGCTAAAGACCGTATCATAGAAATTGCTATCGTTAAAGTATTACCCGACGGGAGCAAAGAACGTTACGAGAGAAGAATCAACCCGGAACGCCCGATCCCTGCGGAAACAACCGCTATTCACGGCATCAGCGATGAAGATGTAAAAGATTGCCCCACATTTAAGCAGCTGGCGCATGAAATCAATAATTTTATTAAGAACTGTGACCTCGGTGGTTACAATTCCAATAAATTTGACATTCCCTGCCTGGCAGAAGAGTTACTACGCGTAGGTATTCCTGTAGACTTTAAAAACAGGAAACTGATAGATGTGCAGCAGGTTTTCTATAAAATGGAGCCGAGAACACTTTCCGCAGCCTATAATTTTTATTGCCGGAAAGAGCTGGAAAATGCCCACCAGGCCATGGCCGATGTGGATGCAACCATCGAAATCCTGGAGGCTCAGCTGGACCGCTATGATACCACTATTGCCAATGATGTGGACGCGCTCCATAAATTTACCGGGGGCGATGATTTTGTAGATTACGCCCGGCGCATTATCTTAAAAGATGGCGTTCCGGTATTTAATTTTGGCAAACATAAAGGTATTCCTGTAACTACGGTATTTAAAAAAGAACCGCAATACTATGACTGGATGATGCAATCTGACTTTGCACTACATACCAAACAATGTATCTCTGAAATCCTCAATCAAATGCTTTTAAAAAAACTTTAAAAGAAGACAATATTATACCAGGTGAAGAAAATCGTAATTATCCCCACATATAACGAAAAGGAAAATGCTCCACTGATCATTGCCGCAGTAATGCAGCTGGAAGGCGATTTTCATGTATTGATTGTAGATGATGGCTCTCCCGATGGTACTGCTCAAATTGTAAAAGACCTGATGAAAAATGAATATGCAGGCAGGCTGCATATCATCGAGCGGTCCGGTAAATTGGGTTTGGGTACTGCGTACATTACCGGGTTCAAATGGGCATTGTCCCAGGGTTACGATTATGTCTTTGAAATGGATGCCGACTTTTCACATAAACCTGCCGACTTGCTGCGCTTATTTGATGCCTGTCATAATGGTGGGGCAGATTTAAGTGTGGGCTCCAGGTATGTAAAAGGGGGTAAGCTGGAGAATTGGCCTGCTGATCGCGTTTTTATTTCCAAAGGCGCCTCTTATTACACCCGGCTGATCACCTGGATGCCCGTCCGCGACACTACTGCGGGCTTTATGTGTTATAAGCGAAAAGTATTGGAAGCATTGCCCCTGGATGACATTCGCTTTATCGGCTATGCTTTCCAGATCGAAATGAAATACCGGAGCTGGAAGAAAGGCTTTAAGATCAAAGAAATACCCATTACTTTTACCGACCGTGTACTCGGGGCCTCCAAGATGTCAAAAGGCATTGTGAAGGAAGCTGTCCTGGGAGTATGGAAAATGAAATGGTTCATTAAATAATCTCATCAAAAAACGTCCGAGCCCCAAATTAAAGCCCGGACGTTTTTCCTTTTTGTATGGCTACATACTGACCAGTTTATTTTTTATAGCGAACAATACCAGCCCCACTCTTGACCTGACATTGAACTTTTCAAACAATGCTTCCCGGTAATGATCTACCGTTTTAGGACTCAGGCACATCTTATCCGCTATTTGCACATAGGTATCATCCGTACAGGCCAATTTAAGAAATTCCAGCTCCCTTTCCTTCAATTCCATATCTCTCAGAGCTTTTCCGTTTCGCTTCACAATATTATTCAGCAACTTAGCGCTGGCGATCTCTGAACTGTAAAAACCTCGTTTTAAGATTGTTTCCATAGCGGCTACCAATTCTTCGGAATCCGTCGTCTTGAGCAAATAACCCCGCACCCCTCGCCGCAGCATATTAATCACAGAAGCTTCGTCGTCGTTAATCGTCAAGGCCAGTACCGGTATCTCGGGATGATTTTGCTGCATCCATTCCATGGTTTGAAAGCCGTTCATCACCGGCATATTGATATCCAGCAAGATTATATCCGGGAAATCGTTCTTATCATTTTCAAGGTATTGGATGAGCTCCTTACCATTCCTGGCTTCCTGCAGCACCTGGTACCCGGGCACAGAATTCACCAGGTCACAGATGCCCCTGGACATTAATTGGTGGTCGTCAACAACGATCACTTGGATCTTATCCATATTATTCAAAATTATAATTAAGTTGTAAATTCGTTCCTCCCTCAACAGACGAGACTATCGCGACCTGCGCGTTGATAAAGTCTGCACGTTTACGGATGGCGCTGAGGCCCGTACCTTCTGCGACACTATCCCGGTCAAACCCTTGCCCATTGTCCGCTATACTTACATCCAAACCTTTATCCTGATATTGCATGGTAAGCATTATCCGATCGCAAAGGGCATGTTTTAAGGAATTGGCAATAAACTCCTGGCATATCCGGTAAATGATCAGTTCGACATTCGCATCCAGTTTACGGTAGTTGCCTTCCAGATTGAATACAATCGCTACGGCATTCAGTTTAGACAGGTAGGATACCAGTTTCTCTATGGCTGCTACCAAATCGTACTTCTGGATCAGGTCGTCATTCAGGAGCTTGGACAGTTGCCGCACCTCGTTAAGCGTACTTTCCGCAAGGTCACGCATACTGTTCAACTTCTCCGCGTTAAATTCCTTTTGCAGGGATTTTATATACATTAAGTTTAATGCGGCCATCTGGCCTATATTGTCATGCAACTCTCCTGCAACCTGGCTCAGGATGCCATCTTTCACTTCAATCCTGGCTTTATTGATTTCAGAAAGATAGCGTATTTCACGCTCCTGCTTTTCGATCAGCAGTCGATTCTTTTTACGCACGAATAAGACAAATACCACGATCACCATTACAACCAGGGTAACGGGGATTATTGTAGCGATAAACATCAGGGTTTCATTAGTCATAACGTTGGCACAACATGGCGATGATTAAGCAGGTGTATAAAAACAAGACACTCATGAACGTAATTGAAATATGGATGACCTGCTGGTGTTTGAAAACGATCTCAAAATAATTCGCGACTAAAAAAAAGGAAGCGGAGCTGAGGTAAAGCATCAACCCGACGGAGATCCATATCAGTGGGTTCCTGTTAAAATTGATAATGTCATCCGATCTTAAAGCTTCCAGCAAATAGGAGATGGCCAGGATAATCAAAAATAAGGAAGAAAGGAAATAAGACAATATATTGTAATCCACGAACCTCACCCAGGACACCCTGCTTACAAAAAGCAGTTCAGAAAGAACAAACAAACCCATGAGCATACCCGAAAGCCGCTTAGTGAACCGTGTCTTGAACCAGAAAAGATACAGTATGCCGAAGTACATAAACTCTAAAAACGTGACGACGTCATACAGGGCCATCGTCGGTCTATTGGCTATCGACAGGTATTTGGCATAAAGCTCGAAAGAGAGCATGGCCACCAAAAAAAAGGGCAATAGCTTCAGCCAGCCGCTGCGGTTGTTGTAAGTAACAAAACCGACGACAATCGAAGCGAGCATCACGAAATAAAGAAAATCAAGCGGGGTCATTTCACGCTAAAGGCCAGCCTGCCGCAGTTTACCGGGCAGGGGCGCATTTTGTTCATAATATAACTCCGGTCAGAACCCGGAACATTTTGCGTCAATAACGATTCCGGCCAGTCCGCAGGCGTATCTCCCTGCAGGTTACTGGGTACAAAAGCCAGGTTTTCGGTTCCTTCGGTACCGGCAGACTTCGTAAAATAAACTCTTATCCCTAAATTATCCAGCGGCAGATTGTTGTCTTCAGCCCCCTTACGTACCACACACATATAATTTTGCAAGTCTTCAAAGCTCAGCCAGACGGTCCTCGTGGTACCGGGGAGATTGGCTCTTTCCTTTATAAATTGGCTATGCGCATTGGTGAGTTCCGTAAAACTGATACTGCCATAGGCCGGCACTACATCGGGGCCACAGGCCACGCCATACCCGTCCGAGCGGGTGCTAAAAAGGTAAACATTCAAGGCTATCGAACCCAATAAAAGGACAACTAAAATTGTACGCATAATTTTTTAAATAATGAGGTGAATGATTAAAACTTGAAATTAATGTATTTAATGAACAATTATATGAAGTTTAAACTATCCGCCCCGTAATCTGATGCCTTGAATAGTTTAAAATATTCAATATTAAAGCCTTAGGTAACCAACAAATTCGGGGAAAATTCCCTGACAGCGGTGTAACTTTTTCAACAGCATACCTGAAACGGTTCGAAACCCGTTAGTAAAGAAATTGAAAGTATTTTTACCTAATGAAGATGAAAACTATATTACTTACTGCATTATCGGCCCTTCCCGCCTTTTGTACCGCTCAAACAAATACTGATACCATTACCACAAGAACCTTACGCAACGGCGCTTACCGGTATTACCAGGGAGAGCTGCGCCTGACAGAAAACAAATTGAATAAAATTCTAAAAACGGACCCTGTGGCAAAAAAAACCATGCGATCTGCCCAGACAAGTGAAGTCTTCGGCACCATCCTGGCGGCTTCCGGCGGTGTCCTTATCGGTGCGCCCATCGGGGCTTACGTGGGCGGGGCGAAAATGAATTGGGGTATCGCAGGAGCAGGTGTAGCCCTGGCGATAGGTTCCGTACCTTTAAATAATAATGCCAAAAAGCTGAAACGAAAAGCAATACGCCAATATAACGACGGCCTAAGCAATAGAACTACCTTTTTACAAAGAAGCGAATTTAATTTAGGTCCCACGCAGCATGGCGTAGGACTTACCTGGAACTTTTAAGCTAACAGCAGGCATCAGTAGACCAAAGCGAAAGTGAGGCAGAACCCGCTGCCACTGCCTATGGCCCCAGCTGCTTAATAAAGCACTTACTATAAAAACAAGAAACGCTTACGTTGCTGTAAGCCTTTCTTGTCAATAATATTTACCTTCCCGGAGGTAGTTTTCGATGTAGTCTCTGACTCCTTCTTCAATGCTCATAAAGGGTTCCTGGTATCCCGTAGCCCTGAGCTTATTCATATCAGCCTCGGTGAAGTATTGGTACTTATCCCGGATATCTTCAGGTGTATCTATATAATTGATTTTTTCAGGCAGTTGCAATGCAGCAAAAACACTTTTAGCCAGGTCGTTAAAGGTACGCGCCTTGCCGGTACCCAGATTGTAAATACCGGAATGCACCTGTTGCTCCATCAGCCACACACACACTTTCACCAAATCTTTCACATAAATAAAATCCCGCATTTGCCCGCCATCAGCATAATCCGGGTTGTGAGACCTGAATAGTTTAATCGCGTTTCCGTTTTGCTCCAGGTTATTAAACGCATGGAGGATTACAGAAGCCATACGGCCTTTATGGTATTCATTAGGGCCGTATACATTAAAAAACTTCAGCCCGGCCCAGAAGGGAGGATGTTCCGTTTGTGATAAAGCCCACACGTCGAACTTTTGTTTAGAAACACCGTAAGGATTTAAGGGTTTTAAACCCGGAATGATCGATTCATTATCATCATAACCCAGCTCCCCGGCTCCGTAAGTCGCCGCAGAAGACGCATACACCAAAGGAACTTTATGCTCGGCACAGTACTCCCAGATGTCTTTAGAATATTTAAGATTGAGCGCCTTAAATATTTCCACATCCATTAAAGTCGTGTCGGTGCGGGCGCCGAGGTGAAATATCGCCCGTACGGGATGCTCTTCCAGCCATTCTATAAATTGCTCGCGGTGTACTTTAGCCGTATAGTGCTTTCCGAGGAGGTTGTCCACCTTTGACTTTTCTGAAAAATCATCTACCAGTACCAGGTTGTCAAAGCCCAGGCTGTTCAGGTAGCCGGCCAGTACACTTCCAATAAAACCAGCCGCACCAGTCACTACGATCAAATCACTCTTTTGCATACTAAAAAATCAAATTCAGGTAAAGCTTTCGCTAAAAAAAGGCTAAGCCGTAGCCTAACCTTAAATATATATTCAATACAATACTTTATATTAATGCTTCGCTGGCTCCGCGCCCTTGCCATGCACTGCTTCTACATGTGTCGTATCAGCACTTGCGCCTGCTTTACCATCTTCTGCAGTCACACCGGTATCTGCGTGGTGTGCCGGAGCAGCATGGGCATCACCTGCAGCATGTTCCGTACCATGCTCAGGAGCAGCGTGACCATCATGACCCGTACCGTGAGCCCCATGAGTAGCCTCAGTACCATGTGCTTCGCCATGTCCTTCTGAATGACCCATCACTTGTACGAAATTAGCGGTTGCGATCAATAATCCGACGATAATCAAGGCAAAAAACATGGCAGCTTTAGTAGTTACTGTCCTGCTTTTATTGTCTTCTGTTCCTACGGAATGTCCCATAATTCTTAAGTATTTTTGTTTTTAGATTTTTTGCAAATGTAATTAAATATTTGATTTCACCTACAATCTTTAGAAGGCAAATGCCTGGTCAACCAGCATTTGTTGTTCCTGGACATGCAATTTGGCGAAACCGGTAGCGGTAGCTGCACTGGCTTTACGGGTCAGATACCCTAAATTAAACGGCTTGGTCAGGTTCATTTTAAGGAACGAGGCCGCACCCATATTTTTAGGTTCTTCCTGCACCCACAACCACTGAGCGCCGGCATATTTCTGGTACAATGTAGTCAATTGCTCCACCGGTAAAGGATGGATTTGTTCCAGGCGGATAATAGCCACATCTTCACGTTTTTCTGCCAATTGTTTTTCGCTGAGGTCAAAATAGATTTTACCGCTACACAGTAATACGCGTTTTACCTTAGCCGCTTCTGCGATGTTTGGGTCGTCGATTACTTCTTTAAAACCGCCTGTAGTAAACTCGCTTATATCAGAATAGGAACGTACGTG
>CAXYKQ010000367.1:0-11274 GCA_964277835.1 uncultured Edaphocola sp.
GGACGGCACCCCGGACGGAACCATTAACGTAACCGCAGGCGCAACGGCAATCACCAACGCTAATTTTGGGGTCCAGGAAGCGCCGAAACCAAGAAATATCACTAATCCCAGGCAAATGAATCCCGGCGGCACAACCAATGTAACCGTACCGGCCAACCTGTTCGGCGGTGTTGACGTGGATGGTGGCACTGTTGTTTCGCTACGGATAACTGCTTTCCCTAACGGGGCGACCAGTGCCACGATCAATAACATAACCTATACACCAGCCAGCTTCCCGACCGCTACTGGCGTAACCATACCCACGGATACCCTGGGGCAACCCACGCAATCCATTGCGGTTGACCCGGCACAGGAAGGCACCACAACAGTAACGATCCTTTATAAAGTTAAGGACAACGCAGGCACCGAATCGGCAGCTACAGGAACGGCTACCTTGCCTTTCAAGAATACGACACAGGCAGTCAATGACATTAACAATACGCTGGTTAATACCGCAGTAACGGGTAACGTATTGACGAATGATGAAGATTATGAAGGCAACCTGCAAACCGTAAATCCAACTCCGGTAAGCCCGCCGGCCCACGGCACCCTGATCCTCAATAGCAATGGTACGTACACGTATACTCCTGCTCCGAATTATACCGGCGAGGACCAGTTCCGGTACAGCGTATGTGATAATGACAGCGCTCCTGCCTGCGATACGGCTGTAGTAACCATCCGGGTTTTACCGAGGTTGACAGGGGCTAACAATCCTCCGGTAGCCAATGACGATGCGGCTACTACAGCAGTCAATACGGCGGTAAGCGGCAATATGATCACCAATGACTTCGATCCTGATGCCGATCCGCTCAGCATCAATACCACACCGGTATTGCCTCCTGCAAATGGCAGCTTAACGATCAACAGTAACGGAACTTATACTTACACGCCGGCCAATAACTTCACCGGTAGGGACAGTTTTGACTACCGGATATGTGATAATGGCGCACCAACTCTTTGCGCCGTAGCGACCGTCATCATAGATGTATTACCGCTCCCGGCCACTAACATCACTTACGCTAATGATGATGCGGCTACCGGCAGGAAAAACATACCCATTACAGGTAACGTTAGCATCAATGACACCGACCCGCAAGGACATACACAGACCGTAAATACAAGCCCGGTAACAGGACCGGCACACGGATCCGTAATACTCAACGCGAATGGCAGCTATATCTATACCCCAAACAACGGGTACACGGGTCCAGACCAGTTCATCTACACTACCTGCGATAACGGAACACCTGCCGCCTGCGACCAGGCTACCGTTTACCTTACAGTACAAGCGCCGCCGGCCCCCGACCTCACTCCATTAATACAGCTACCGGTTAATTCGTTAAATACCGGTGACTCCAGGGACTTTGTGGTAAAGCTGAACGAGATCTATAACCTGACTACAAATGGGCAGATCGCGTTTAATATTTCCGTTCCGGTTGGTTACACCATCAGCTTCAATGGTGCAGCTACCAGTATCAATGTGCTTATAGCCGGTTTATTTACCGTAAGCAACAACCAATGGAATACCTTCAACGTGACCAGTCGCAGCATCGACCTGCAAGCCAAACCTGCTTTTGTGATCGCCAATAAAGGCAACACCTACCTGGGCTTTAAGGTCACAAGGGTTTCAGCACTTAGCAATTCTGTTGGCAATATCTCTGTCAATATCTATCCTGATGCCAACCGGCAGTACGACTCCAATAACGCAAATAATATCTACCACAGAGTTATTACAGCAAACTAATACGAACATTTTCAAATAAAAAATATTATGAGAACAATCATTTTGATTTTATCAATATTGTGCGCTGCTGACCTGGCTCAAGCACAAAATAATCCATCTGCCAATCCCCTGGTTTGGGGAATTAATGCGGCCAGCAGCCCTATACAGGTAGGACAAAGCACGACTACAACCTTTAGCCTGGGGAATAACGGCGCCGACCCTATCCCTGCCGGTGGCGCTGCTTTTAATGTAAGTTTCCCACCCAATGTCACAGTAAACCAAAGCTCTTTAAATCTGGATGGTGGTGCAGCGATATTTTCGGCCACCTGGACGGTAATTCCCAATGTGGGCACTTACCTTAAGCTCAATGTAGTAGGCAACGGAATTCCTGCTGCAACCTTTATGGGCCCGCAGGTTCGCTTTGATATGACCGTAAGCATTACCGGGGCTGTTGCCGGTAGTGCACAGCAGCAAACGATTAATGCGGAGTATGATGCCGGCATCGCGCAGAACCTGAACTCAGGTGACGATAATGCCAATGGCCCGATCGAGGTAACTGCTGCGTTGCCGATTACGCTCCATTCATTTGCCGCTACGCTTGTAGACCGGGAAAATGCCCGCCTGGATTGGGTAACCGGCATGGCAAACCTGTTCAGCTATTTCGAGCTGGAGCGGAGCCAGGATAGCAAACATTTCCATACAGTAAAAACTATAAATTATAATGGCGATGCAAGCTACAGCTGCGTAGACAATACGATCGGGACACTGCAGGACCGGGTATATTACCGCCTGAAGATGGTCGACAATGATGGCAGCTTCAAATACTCAGATGTGGTACTGCTTTACTTGAAAGCGACACCACAGGAAATAAGTGTGTTCCCGAATCCTGCTACAGATGTGGTCACGCTGAAAGGCCTCTCCGGTACGGCAACCCTGGAATTATACAGTGTCGACGGCCGGGCGATATTCAGTCGCACGTTTAATAAGACACAGGAGCTTGTTGATATCAGCAGCCTGTCCCCCGGAAATTATAACCTGAAAATATCCGATCAAAATGGCAGTAAGACGGTAATACTGATCAAAAAATAATGTTACGGTAACACAAAAGGCAGGTCGTTAAGGCCTGCCTTTTGTGTTACCGGTAGCTACATCCTTTAAAAATTAATCCCTTAGCAAAGCACTACTCCAGGACCCGGGTAATAAAAAGCATGCGCGATAAGTGAATCCCGCTTAACTCACTTTCCATTACCTTCCCCGATCGCTTACCAGAAGCGGCATGCAGGAACATGATTTTGTCTTTATCCACTACGGAAACAATACCTATATGACCGATTTTTGAGGGGTTATCATATAAGGAAAAAAGAATCAGGTCACCCATACGGACTTTAGAAAGTTTAACCCGCTTACCATAATTGACATAATCGCGGGTTACCCGCGGTACGTTTATGTTAAATTTGTTATACACATATTTTACATAACCCGAACAATCAAAACCTTCTTTAGGCGTATTGCCGCCATAGCGATAAGGAACCCCGATGAAGGTACGCGCGTAGTGGACGATCGATTTACGCTCCTTGTCACTGCCTCCTGTAACACCACCCTTTTCACTATTCCCCGACCTGGCTTCAACGGTTTTGTCGTGGGCCGCCTTTTTAGCCCCGGAACAGGAGTAAAGACCTGCACTTAGTGATAAACTGAATAATAGTATTTTGACATTCATACCTATATTTTTGGTACCGACCAATTTTTCCATTTAGACCATATCCTGACTCCTACGGTAATCACCACAGCAATGATCATACTCACATTATCATCCAACACCCTGTTCAGAATAAGGTAGACCAGACCGCCTATAGCACAAACGGTGGCGTACATCTCCCCATTCTTCAGGAGTTCCGGTTCACGATTGCTGATGATATCTGCCAGCAGCCCCCCAAAGGTAGCGGTCATAACCCCGAGCAATAAAGCAAAAGGTTTATTAGCGCCGTACATCAGGCTACGCTCAATGCCCCCGATCGTAAACATACCCAATCCTATTGCATCGGTGATGAAAATACCCCGCCGGACTTTGGTCAGGTTACTCTTCGTAAGAAAAATGATAAAAGTAGCCGTCAACACCAGAACTATTGACAAGTTATTATTGATCCAATTGACAGGTTTTACCCCTAAAAGCACGTCCCGCACGGTCCCTCCGCCATAAGCGGTTACAAATGCCAGCACCAGCCCGCCGAGAATATCCATTTCATGTGCACGGGCTTTCAGGGAACCCGTCATGGCGAATACGAAGATCCCTATATAAATAATAATGTCCGTGATTGTGGTTTCCATTACCTGAACCTGCTTTGGGCAAAGCTAAAACAAAATTGAACAATACGATTCCTTTAAGAATCTATTTGTAATTTCGCGTTCAGAAAAGATCTAATTATGACAAGAGCGCAAATCATTGATGCCATAAAACAGAAAGAAAGCTTTTTATGTGTTGGCCTGGACACAGATATCACCAAGATCCCGGCCCATTTACTGGATACAGAAGATCCTGTATTTGCGTTCAACAAAGCCATCATTGATGCGACAAAAGACCATACGGTTGCTTACAAAATCAATACCGCTTTTTATGAGGCCATGGGCATCCCGGGCTGGCAAAGCCTGTCCAAAACCCTGGCTTATATTCCGCAAGACATATTTACGATTGCTGATGCCAAGCGGGGTGATATCGGCAATACGGCAGATCAATATGCCAAAACATTCTACGAAACCTACCCTTTTGATAGCGTCACCGTAGCGCCTTATATGGGGAAAGACAGTGTAGCACCATTCATGCAGCACAAAGATAAGTTTGCCATTGTACTGGGTCTGACCTCTAACCCGGGCAGCTCGGATTTCCAGCAGCAACCTGTTAAAGAGGGTCTGCTGTATGAATCAGTATTAAAAACGGCAGCATCCTGGGGAAATATCGACAATACCATGTTCGTTATAGGTGCTACGCGAATTGAGTTTTTAGAAAACGTACGCCGGATCATCCCTGAACATTTTTTGCTGGTCCCGGGAGTCGGCACCCAGGGCGGCGACCTGAAGACAGTTGCAGAAACGGCGATGAACAAAGATTGCAGCCTGTTGGTCAATGTATCGCGTGCCGTTATCTATGCGGGCTCCGGAGCAGACTTTGCGGCAGCAGCAGGAGCGGCGGCAAGCGCTTATCAAAAAGAAATGTCTGCATTGTTAAAAGCCCAAAGTATTATTTAATGCGTATTGATATCATATCTGTCGTACCGGCTTTATTAGAAAGCCCGTTTGCGCATTCCATCATGAAAAGGGCGCAGGATAAAGGTTTACTGGAAGTCGTGGTGCATAATTTAAGGACTTATACTCCTTATAGACAAGGCCAGGTAGATGATTACCAGTTTGGCGGTGGCGCCGGTATGGTCATCATGCCGGAACCTCTGGCTATACTCATTGATAAATTAAAAGGTGAAAGAACGTACGCCGAGATCATTTTTATGACGCCGGACGGGCGGACCTTCGACCAGCCCATCGCCAACCGGCTTTCGCTGGGTGGCGACCTCATCATCATCTGCGGGCATTACAAGGGCATCGATCAGCGCATCCGCGACATGTATGTCACGATGGAACTTTCTATCGGCGACTATGTTTTAAGTGGTGGTGAGCTGGCGGCAGCTGTAGTGGTGGATGCCATCGGGCGACTGATACCGGGTGTGCTTAACGATGAAACTTCCGCCTTAACAGACTCTTTCCAGGACAATTTGCTGGCGCCGCCGGTTTATACCCGCCCCGCAGAATTCCGTGGCCTTAAAGTACCGGCAGAGCTGATGAGCGGGAACCATAAGTTGATTGAAGAATGGCGGTACCAACAAGCCCTGGAGCGAACGAAAGTGCGCAGGCCCGACCTTTTGAAAGACTAAAACTGTTCTTTTTTTAACTACAACACAAATCAAAGGCAGTGCATAAAAGCTTTATACAGAATATCGTTTTTCTAATTCTGATCAATCTCGTCGTAAAGCCCTTTTGGGTGCTGGGTATTGACCGTAAGGTACAAAATACCGTGGGGCATGAAGCGTTCGGGGTTTACCAGGCATTGCTCAACATGACGATTATTTTCCAGATTGTGTTGGATTTTGGTTTGCAGGCCTACAATACCCGCGTGCTCACCAAGTCGCCAAAGGCTATGAGCAACCTCTTCCCCAATCTTGTGGTCATCAAATTATTATTTGCCTTGCTTTATGCAGTCATTACCTTGTCTTCCGGGGTATTACTGGGTTACAGCAGCCAGTCTTTTTTACTACTTGCCACCCTTTGCCTGATGCAGATCGCGGCCTCACTGCTCCTGTTCTTCAGAAGTAATATCTCGGCCCTGCAATATTTCAAGACGGACAGTGTTTTTTCTATTGTAGACCGGATAATCGCCATCGGCATCTTAGGCTTCCTGCTTTTTTCCGCGTTTAAAATAAGTCACCCCTTCCAGATCGAATGGTATGCCGAAGTACAAGCCATAGCCCTGCTGCTGAGCGCAGCTATTGCTTTTTATATCTGTACCCGGCTGGGAAAGATCAATTGGGGCTATATTAATTTTAAGAAAATCAGGGTTATTATCAAACAAAGTCTGCCTTATGCCCTCACTATATTTTTAATGGCGATGTACCTGCGGGTCGATACGATCATGCTGGAAAAAATAGCTTCAGATCCCAGTCTCACCGGTAAATACGCGGCTTCGTTCCGCATCCTGGAAGTGAGTAACAATATGACCGGGGTGCTGATTGCTGGTCTGTTACTTCCTATGTATGCCAAAATGATAGCAGCAAACGAAGATTACAAGAGCCTCATCCGCCTGGTGACGAAACTACTGCTACCCTTTAGCCTGGTCGTAATGGTGGTTTGTTGCTTCTGGAGCCTGGATATACTAAAACTTTTCAAATACAAGGATATCAATCAAAATGATGGAAAAATCTTATTTTGGCTGATGGCGACGTTCCCGCTCCATTGTATCAATTATATTTACAGCACTGCATTAACGGCAAATGGTAACATTAAAACCATATTATATATTTCGCTTGCCGTACTATTGTTAAACATGGGCCTTAATTATTTTATGCTGCAAGCGGATAACCCCCTGAATGCGGTCATCGTTGCCCGGAATGCTTTCATCACACTGGGTACGGTAACCTTACTCACTTTATACCTTTGCAAAAAGCAGCTCGAGGTAAGCATCAGTAATAAAACTTTACTGCAGCTTTTGATTTTCCTGCTCCTGTTAACAGCTAGCGGCTACCTGCTCAACCAGTATGGCTACTATTTGCACCTATTATACAAATCATCAATTATGAGCTTAATAGCGGTAATGCTGTTCTTTGCATTGGGAATTCAGCCCCTCCGGACCTTGAAGGCCCAATTGAAAAAATATTTTCGCGCGGGTTAAACCCTGTTAACCAATCATTATCTAAATCAGTTGATCACTTAAAAACAAAAAAATAATAAAATAAAAAGTAATTTATGATGAAACAAATAATTACGTTTTTGTTGGTTATTATATCAGCACTTCCGGCCTGGGCTCAGGAGCAATTCAACCTGACCGGCATCGTTAAAGACGAATTTAATGAAGGAGCTATCGGGGCTACCGCACAGGTAAAAGATGAAAAAGGTACTTATGTAAGTGGCGCCGCCGCTGAAGATGACGGCAGCTTCGTCGTACGCGAGCTGACACCAGGGAAATATACGGTTACTTTTTCTTTTATAGGATTGGAAGATATTGTCAAAGAGTTCCAGATCGTAGATAAAGACGTTAACCTGGGCATACTCAAATTTAAGTCTTCCAGCACATCGCTGAAAGGTGTCCAGGTAACAGGTAACCGCATTGCCGTACAACAAAGCGGAGATACAACCGACTACAATGCGGGCGCTTTTAAAGTAAACCCCGATGCAACGGCGGAAGACCTGGTAAGAAAAATGCCCGGTATCGACCTTAGTAACGGCCAGGTAAAAGCCCAGGGAGAAAATGTAGGTAAAGTATTGGTGGATGGTAAACCTTTCTTTGGGGACGACGCGGCCAATACCTTGAAAAATTTACCCGCGGAGGTCATCAGCAAAATCCAGGTATACGACGAAAAATCAGAACAGTCCCGGATGACGGGTGTCGATGACGGCGAAACCATCAAAGCCATCAACATCGTTACAAAAACCGAGAAGAGAGAGGGCCTTTTTGGCAAAGTATATGCAGGTGGCGGAACAGACGCCCAAACCGTGTTCAATGGCGGCTCGGGAGACCTGCTGTACAGCCTGGGCGGCAATATAAATTCTTTTAAAGGCAACCGCAGGATCAGTATCGTAGCTCAAAGTAATAATATCAATAACCAGAATTTCAGCAGCCAGGACCTGCTGGGCGTGGCCAGCTCCGGCGGTAGCCGTGGCGGATTTGGTGGGCGCGGCGGCGGGCGCGGTATGGGCGGCGGAGATGCTTCCGGCAACTTCATGGTGAACAACCGCAGCGGTATTGCCACCACCAATGCGATCGGCATCAACTACTCTGATAAATTAAGTAGTAAAGTCGACCTTACCGCCAGTTATTTTTTCAACAAGTCGAATACCAATACCATCCAGGGTACAGACCGGTTTTATGTGAATAATGCGAACGCGGGGCAGGAATATACCGAAAACAGTAACTCTAATGCCTTGAACTTTAACCACAGGTTCAATGCACGGCTTACCTACAACATCGATTCTTCCAATACCCTGTTATGGATTCCTTCTGCGTCTTTACAGGCCAATAACAGCCGTTCAACTCTGGAAGGCCTCACCATGCAGTCCGGGACTTTACTCAACAGCACGCTCAATCAATTCAACTCCAACCTGGAAGGATATAATTTCACGAATATGCTGATGTATTTCCACCGGTTCAAAAAGCAAGGCCGCTCTTTCAACATTCATTCCAATATCACCGGTAATGAAAATAAAGGGATGAGCAATTTTTTCGCTAATAACCAGTTTTATACCAATACCAGCCTGAACGATACCTTAAACCAGGAGTCGGACATCAATCGTAACGGGCTTACGGTCAGGACAATGGCGCAATACAGCGAACCGCTTTCGAAGACATCCAACCTGCAAATCAACTATACCAACAGTTTTCAAAAAACCAATTCGGAAAAACTGACGAATAATTTTGATTTCCTGACCAATGATTACACCAGCCCCGACAGCTTACTGAGTAACAAATTCACCTCGATTTATAAAACAAACGCGGTAGGCCTGAATTACGGCTTTAACAACAAACTGATCCGGGCGAATATCGGCGCCAGCGCACAGATGGCTACCCTTGAAGGAGAGCGCATCTTACCGGGCGCCTCTGACATTAACCGGGAGTTTAAAAACATACTTCCCCGTGCGATGATCCGCTTTAATTTCAGCAAAACCAACAACCTGGGTTTATTTTACCGGACCTCTACCGACGCTCCCAGTGTAACGCAATTGCAGGACGTGATCGACAATAGTAATCCTTTACAACTTTCTTCCGGTAACCCTAACCTGAAACAATCCTATACACATAGTTTGTTTTCAAGGTATACCACCTCCAATACGGATAATAACAGCACCTTCTTTTTCATGGTGCGCGGTACCGCGACAAAAGATTATGTAGGTAATAACACCATTATCGCGGAAAATGATATGGTGATCAGAGACGGTGTAACGCTTGCCCGCGGGGGTCAGTATACCACGCAAACAAACCTGGATGGCTATTACAGCCTGAGCGCCTTTACGACGTACGGCACACCGATCAACCCCTTAAGGTCCAATATTAACCTGAACCTTAGCGCGGGCATCACCCGGATTCCCGGTAGGATCAACGGCGACATCAACTATTCCAACAACAGGAATGTAGGTTTAGGTTTTGTTTTCAGCAGCAATATCAGTGAGAAGATCGACTTTACACTTTCTTCCAACACCAACATGAATTTTGTAAAAAACACGCTGAACAGCAATGCGGACAACAACTTCCTCAACCAGGCTACGCGCTTGTCGGCTAATTATATCTTCTGGAAAGGCATGGTGTTGAATACAGAGCTGAACCACCAGTTTTACAGCGGCCTGATCGCGAGCAGCAACCAGAACTTCCTGCTTTGGAATGCAGGGCTTGCCAAAAAAATATTCAAAAAGCAACAGGGCGAGATCAGGCTTTCCGTATTTGATATCTTAGGTCAGAATGCGAGCTTCGCGCAAACCTTTACCGATGCCTATAACCAGACGGTGAGAACCAATGTACTGCAGCGTTATTTGATGCTTACTTTTACGTACAACATCAGGTCGTTTAAATCGGGTAGTTCGGAAAAAGACATGGAACAAAGTGAAAACTTTGGTCGCCCGATGGGCGTTCCCGGCGGACCGCCTCAGGGCGGACCACCACCACCTCCCGGTAATTAATGAAAGCTGAGGCTGTCCCCGATACTAAAGGGCAGCCTCTCCTTTTTTTTGCTATTTCTGTTGATAGTTCCCTGTTCGGGTAGTGTTCAATATTTAGCGCCCCGTCCACTCTTTATACGTTTCAGACCGTGTCGATTTATAAAGATTATGGTATAATTTTTTGGGCTTAGGGCTTTGCATCTTTCCATAAAATATTTATTATTGTGGCAAATCTTTAACCTATGTTACGTATTTGTATCTTCAGCATAGCTATGCTTGTAGCGGGCGCACAACATGCGACTGCACAATATTTTCCTTCTGCAGCTTCTCAGCGAAGAGCAGCAGAAAGATCACAGGCGTATTACAACAGAGCACTGGAAACCGGAAAAGGACTTCGCATGCTACATTCAGCCGATGTAACGTTTGGCATCACGCTGCCCCACCAGGGTGTTTTTAAAATTGAAGACGGCACATTAGCGAGTCATCCAACCATGCCAGACTCGGTAATCAAGCAGGAATTTACTTTCAAAACAAAGGTCGCCCTCAGCGCCTCGGCACTTACACAATTCGACTTTATCAAAATAAACCGGAATAATGCGTTTGCATTTGTGTGGGGTGGTAATATACATATAAATATGGATGCTCCTATAAGCGAGGAAATGAAAGTATTGAACGGCTCTTATTTAGCCAAGTTTAAACACAGCAGATTAATGATAGCAATACCACTTGGCTTTTCTTTCAAAACAGGGGGCTTTGCTTCTCATGACAAAGCAGACAGAGTCTCTTTCGCAATGGGGGCTACACTCGCGCCCACCTTCCACAACGTAACGTTAACCAGGAATGGCTCCCAGTATTATGAACAAACAAATATCTATGTACAACCTTATTACTTTGCAGAATTGGGAATTTTTGGCGGCATGAAATGGAAAGTCAGGGCCGGTGTCTATCCCAGAGGCTATGAGTCCATCAATAAAGATGTATACGGCGGGTTCCAAGATGTAAATTCCAATGAATACCGCCATATCGAATACAAAAGTAAAGGCCCTTTGGTACAATTAACGTTAGGGCTTATGAACGGATCCAATGACTGGCAGAACAGCCGCTGG